>NZ_JBHYGG010000278.1:0-41203 GCF_051859125.1 Gemmata sp. | reverse complement strand
GAAGGGCGACCACCCCTCACACTAACGCACACGGCTTGCATGGATTCTTTAGGCCGCAGAAGGGCGCACAGTGGGCCGCGAGATGAATGAAGCCGAATGGCTCGCGGGTTCGCATCTGGTCCACCTCACGCATTTTCTTCGCGAGAGAGGTGAGCATCGTCGCCTTCGGCTTTTTGCCGCCGCCTGTTGTCGGCGGGTGTGGGACTTGTTGTGCCTGAACGCGGCGAAGGAGGTCGTGGAACTCTCCGACGCTTACGCTGACGGCAAGGCAACAAAGGCGGAACTTTATTCGGCGCACGCGCACCCCGATTTCAACGAACTCGAGATCCAGCAGAGGGGTGAGGCTTCGTCGGGAACACAGCTCTCGGTTCGCGTCCTGAGCGCGATCAACGCAGCAAGGTTCCTGGCCGCTCCCTATTACGAGCAGACGTGCGGAGCGTTCATCGTAGCCCAGGACACCTCGCTCGATCCCGCGCACGACTTCGTTTTCGATCCGAAGGTGCATCTGCGGAGCGCCGGTGTTCCGCCAGATGGTGCGGAGTACGCTGAGAAGGAGAAACTCCTCCGAGACATCTTCAGTAGCCCGTTCCGCTCCGTCCCCTTCTCCCCGGCGTGGCGCACGGGTACCGCAGTGGCTCTGGCCCGTCAGATGTACGAGTCGCGAGACTTCTCCGCGATGCCGATCTTGGCCGACGCGCTCCAAGACGCGGGCTGTGACAACGACGACATCTTGGGCCACTGCCGTGGTTCTGGCCCGCACGTTCGCGGCTGTTGGGTGGTGGACTTGGTGCTCGGCAAGGAGTAGCCTCAAGGCCTAACGATCAAGCTCACCTGCCCGGCCATGCTGTCTGTTTTGAGTTGCTCCCGGGGACGTGGCCGGGCAGGTGAGCTTGATCGTTAGGCGACACAGGAGAGGTCGGTGGGGACGACGTTCGCAGGTATCGGCGACCGCGGGTTCTGGATGCGGGACAGTATCCTGGAGCTGTGGCTACGCTTCCTCGCCCTGCACGTCGAAGACCCGGTCGAGTCGGGGTCGCTGGCCGCTAGCATTCGAGACCAGTGGTTGTTGGCATCCCGTGGGTTCTTCACCGGCTGCGTTCCCGAAGGGCTGGAGGAGGCAGTGGCCACGCCCGAGGGCGATAAGCTCGTCCGTGGGGCAATAGTCTCACTACTGGAAACGCTCCGGTCGGCTCCGCCCCACCTGAGCAAGGGCGTCCTCAACCTCATGGGGTTCACCGGCGGGGCATTCAACGCCGACATCGAAACGTGGCGGCTCGTCGAGATCGGGGAAGCGTACCTGGGTTTGCTCGACGGCAAGGTCGGGGCCGGCCCGAGCGACACGTCGTTCATGCCGGGATGCGGGCAGCAAAGGCAGGCCGAACCCGGCGCTGCACCTGCCGGCTGGGCATGACGGGTTTTCGTGACGTGTAGGTTCAGTAGCCCCGTCGCTGCTGAGCGGTGTCGTTCGGCCAAGGAGGCACACCGATGGGTTTTCGTCGCCAACGTGACCGGGACGCGGAGGAGCGGGCACGCGAACTCCGCCAAGCGGCCCGCAGGGGTGCGCAGGGCGATGCCGTCGAGCAGGCCCGCGCGCTGGCCTTCCTCCGCTCGCTCACCCCGCCCGAGTTGGCCCAGTTCCTCCGCCGCGTGTTCGCGGACAACCCGCCGTCGGCCGGTCAGGTGCCGTGCGACCGCAGCGTGCTGTTCCTGGGCATCGCCAGGTCGAGCTGGGCGCATACGCCGGAGCCGGGCGAGCCGCCGGAGTGGGGCGAGTGGAAGACGGGGGCGGTCGCGTACCAGGACTCGGAGGCGAACGCGAGCAGCCTGGGCGCGGCGCTCCATCGCGAGGCGCGGTGCCCGGAGTGCCGGACGCACCTCTGGTCGAACTCGAAGGTCATGGTGTGCGCGGTCTGCGGCTGGGCCTGATCGTCGGGGGTCACAAAGGCACGCCGAACCTTCCGCTGCAGCAGACCGGGGCCGCCATAGTGGTTCCCCCGACTCATCGCTGTCCGGCGTGGCCTCGGCTGCTCAGTGCGGTCGTTCTGCGGCGCAGAGAGGCGCGACGGGGCGAGGAGGCTTGACTTGGAGTTCCGCGTTCTCGGCCCCGATGACGTTGCTGGCATGCGCTCGATGCTGTCGCTGTTCGGCCGCGCGTTCGCCGACCCCGGCACCTACGAGTCGGCCCAACCGGGCGCGGACTACCTCGCCGGTCTACTCGGCAGTCCGGGGTTCGTCGCCGTGGCGGCCCTGGACGCCGGCCGCGTGGTGGGCGGGCTCGCGGCCTACGTCCTGCCCAAGTTCGAGCAGGCCCGCACCGAGGTCTACATCTACGACCTCGCGGTGGACGAGCCGTTCCGGCGCCGGGGCGTCGCGACGGGTCTGATCGACCGGCTCCGCGCCGTCGCCGCCGACCGCGGGGCGTGGGTGATCTACGTCCAGGCCGACCGCGGTGACGGCCCGGCCGTCGCGCTGTACTCCAAACTCGGGGTCGGCGAGGAGGTCCTCCACTTCGACATCGCACCGCACCGGGGTGTCGCCACAGGCACCGCCCCGGGAACTTCCAGTGAGTCGTCAGGCACGTAGCCTCGCATGACGTGGCGTGCCCCTCGGCGCGTGCCTCCGACGCGACCGGCCGAGCCTGGTGCCCGGTGACGCACCGATCTCCCCTCCACGCATCCGCACCTCCCCTCGGCTCGGCGCTTCTCCCGCTCAGGTCACGCGCGGCGGCGTAGCCGGCCCGATCTTCTCAACCGATCCCGGTGGGTCGGCCCACTTCACTCCTTGAGGAGGCGATCTCATGCCGGGTGCGACGACGCGCGCCCGAGACCGCACGGTGCGGCCCCGGGGGCGATAGCCCCGGCCTATCGTTCGGCATGGAGCGAGAGGGAGTAACGCTGGGGCCGACCGACTAGACTAGGCGTGCGAGCCCCCCTTGCACTCCGCACTCAGGAGGCCCGGGCGGGCGCGTCTCGAAGTCGCTGCGGAACCGAGGGGGGGCACGGCCAGGTGCCGGCGCCCGCCCTCCACCGCCACGCGATCGCGACGCGCCCGGCCGCGCCGTGGGTGCCGAGTTCCCGCAACACCCTTGGAGGTCCCATGACCAGGCCGACTCTCTGGACCGGCGTCGCGATGGGCTGTGCCGCGCTGTGCGCGGCCGCACTCGTGCTCGTCGAGACCCGCCCCGCTCGGGCCGACAACCCGGGCCCGCGGCCCGCGAACCCGGTCGCCACCGGTCCGGTCGCCGCCAAGTGCCCGCTGGGTTTCGACACACCGGCCGGCGCGCAGCCGCCGGCACCGGTCGGGCCGACGACGACCGGGGGGCCGAAGCCGCTGCCGGCCGGGGCCGCGTACCGGAACGCCAACTGGTGGCCGAACCAGGTGAACGTGGACGTCCTGCACAAGCACTCGCCCAAGGGCAACCCGCTGGGCGAGGACTTCAACTACGCCGAGGAGTTCAAGAAGCTCGACCTGGGGGCCGTGAAGGCGGACATCAAGAAACTGATGACGACCTCGCAGGACTGGTGGCCGGCCGATTACGGCACCTACGCGGGGCTGTTCATCCGGCTGGCGTGGCACAGCGCGGGGACGTACCGCGTCACCGACGGGCGCGGCGGCGCGGCCTCGGGCATCATCCGCCTCGCGCCCGTCGGCAGTTGGCCCGACAACGCGAACCTCGACAAGGCCCGCCGGCTGCTGTGGCCGATCAAGCAGAAGTACGGACAGAGGATCTCGTGGGCCGACCTGATGGTCCTCGCCGGGAACTGCGCCCTCGAGTCGTCGGGGTTCAAGACGTTCGGCTTCGCCGGCGGCCGCGTGGACACCTGGGAGCCCGACGCGGACATCTACTGGGGCCCGGAGACCAAGTGGCTCGACGATAAGCGCCACACCGCCGACCGCAAGCTCGAGCAGCCGCTCGGCGCGACCCAGATGGGCCTGATCTACGTCAACCCCGAGGGGCCCAACGGCACACCGGACCCGCTCGCCGCCGCCCGGGACATCCGCACCACGTTCGGCCGCATGGCGATGAACGACGAGGAGACCGTCGCCCTCATCGCCGGCGGCCACACGCTCGGCAAGGCCCACGGGGCGGCGAACCCCGAGAAGAACGTCGGCCCCGAACCCGAACGGGCCCCGCTCGAAGAACAGGGGCTCGGCTGGAAGAACATCTTCGGCAAGGGCGCGGGGGCCGACACGATCACCAGCGGCCTCGAAGGGGCGTGGACGACCACCCCGGCGAAGTGGTCCTACGGGTACTTCGACAACCTGTTCAAGTACGAGTGGGTGCTGACCAAGGGGCCGGGCGGCGCGAACCAGTGGACCCCGAAGGAAGTGGCCGCCAAGGGCACCGTGCCCGACGCGCACGACCCGAAGAAGTCGCACGCCCCGATGATGTTCACCACCGACATCGCCCTCAAGACGGACCCGGCCTACGCCAAGATCGCCAAGCGGTTCCACGAGAACCCGAAGGAGTTCGACGCGGCGTTCGCCAAGGCGTGGTACAAGCTCACGCACCGCGACATGGGGCCGGTGTCGCGCCTGCTCGGGCCGGAGGTCGCCCCGCCGCAGGTGTGGCAGGACCCGGTGCCGAAGGTCGATCACACGCTCATCGACAAGCAGGACGTCGCCGCCCTGAAGACCAAGATCCTCGACTCGGGGCTGTCCGCGTCGCAACTGGTCGCGACCGCGTGGGCCTCGGCCTCGACCTACCGCGGCACCGACAAGCGCGGCGGGGCCAACGGGGCGCGCATCCGCCTCGCCCCGCAGAAGGACTGGAAGGCCAACCAGCCGGACGAACTCGCGAAGGTGCTGGCGGTCCTGGAGAAGGTGCGGACCGACTTCAACAAGACACTGGCCGGCGGGAAGAAGGTCTCGCTCGCCGACGTGATCGTCCTCGGCGGCTGCGCGGCGGTCGAACAGGCGGCGAAGAAGGCCGGGCACGAGGTGACCGTTCCGTTCGCCCCGGGCCGCACGGACGCATCGCAGGAGCAGACCGACGCCGAGTCGTTCGCCGTGCTGGAGCCGACCTCGGACGCGTTCCGCAACTACTTCAGCCGGGAGCTGACGCGGCCGGCCGACGCGCTGCTGGTCGACCGCGCGAACCTGCTCACCCTCACGGCCCCGGAAATGACCGTCCTCGTCGGCGGGCTGCGGGTGCTGAACGCCAACACCGGGGGCACGCAACTGGGCGTCTTCACCAAGACCCCCGAGGCGCTGACCAACGACTTCTTCGTGAACCTGCTCGACACGAACACCGAGTGGAAGAAGTCCGCGGTGTGCGAGCACTTCTTCGACGGGCGCGACCCGAAGACCGGCAAGGTCAAGTGGACCGCCAGTTCCGCCGACCTCGTGTTCGGGTCGAACTCGCAGCTCCGGGCCATCGCGGAGGTGTACGCCAGTGACGACTCGAAGGAGAAGTTCGTGCGGGACTTCGTGGCCGCGTGGACCAAGGTGATGAACCTCGACCGCTTCGACCTCGACCCGGCGCTGCGGAGCGGGGCGAAGTCCGCGGCCGCCCGGTGACGCCGAGGGCGACCGGACCGGTCAGCGGTTGGTTGTTGTCCCCCCGCCCAGGGGTTGAACCCCCTGGGCTTCTGGTCGGGCGGGCCCGTTGCGAGCGGGGCCCGTCTGCGGTCTTAACGGGAGTGCCCGATCCCGCGCGCCCCGGCCCGCTCATGCGAACCGCCGCCCTCGTCTACCCCCACCAGCTCTTCGCGGACCACCCGGCGGTCGCCGGGGCCGACGCGGTCGTGCTCGTGGAGGACCCGCTGTTCTTCACGCAGTACCCCTTCCACCGGCAGAAGCTGATCCTCCACCGGGTGAGCATGAAACGGTACGCCGCGGGGCTGGCGGCGGCCGGCGCCCGCGTCCACTACATCGAGGCCGCCGAACTGCCGGACTCCGGGGCCGTCGCGGCCCGCCTGGCGGGCTGGGGGGTCCGGGCGGCGCGCGTCGTCGACCCGTGCGACGACTGGCTGACGCGCCGGCTGACCGCGGGGCTCCGGGCCCGCGGGGTCCGCCTCGACCGGCTCGACGACCCCCACTTCCTGACCCCCGCGGGCGAGCTCGAGCGGTTCGCCGCCGGCAAGGAGAAGCTCTACTTCACCGACTTCTACACCGCCCAGCGGAAGCGCCTCGGCGTCCTGCTGGACCGGGGCAAGCCGGTCGGCGGGAAGTGGAGCTTCGACGCCGAGAACCGCAAGAGGCTCCCGAAGGCCGCGGCCGTCCCGCCGGTCCCGGCCCCGGCCGAGGACGAGTTCGTTCGGGAGGCCCGCCGGTACGTCCGCGGCCGGTTCCCCGGCGCGCTCGGCGGCGACGAGCCGTTCCCCTACCCGACCGATCACGCCGGTGCGGCGGCGCGGCTCGACGAGTTCGTCGCCCGGCGGCTGGACCGGTTCGGGGACTACGAGGACGCCATCAGCACCGAACACGACGCCGTGTTCCACTCGGTGCTGACCCCGGTCCTGAACACCGGGCTGCTCTCGCCCCGGCAGGTGGTCGATGCCGCCCTCGCCCGCGCCGGCCGAGTCCCGCTGAACTCGCTCGAGGGGTTCGTCCGGCAGGTGATCGGGTGGCGGGAGTTCGTCCGGCTCGCCTACCTCGCCCGCGGCCGCGGGCAGCGGACCCGGAACTTCTGGGGGCTGACCCGCGACGTCCCGGCGGCCCTCTACGACGGCACCACCGGCATCGACCCGGTCGATCACGTCGTCCGCCGGGTGCTCCGGACCGGGTACTGCCACCACATCGAGCGGCTGATGGTCCTCGGCAACTTCTTGCTGCTGTGCGACGTGCGTCCGGACGCCGTGTACCGGTGGTTCATGGAACTGTTCGTGGACGCCTACGACTGGGTGATGGTGCCGAACGTGTACGGCATGAGCCAGCACGCCGACGGCGGGCTGATGACGACCAAGCCGTACATTTCCGGCAGCAGCTACGTGCTCAAGATGAGCGACTTCAAGAAGGGGCCGTGGTGCGGCCTCTGGGACGCGCTGTACTGGCGGTTCATCGACCGCCACGCCGACTTCTTTGCGGCGAACCCGCGGACAGCGATGATCGCGAAGCTGAGGGACCGGCTCGGCCCGAAGTTGGCGGAGCACCGCCGCGTGGCCGGAGCGTTTTTGGACCGCCTTCACGGGTGAGCCGGTGCCGCGAACCAAGCCCAGATCCGACCTGCCGGAGAAGACCTGCGCGGCCTGCCGCCGGCCGTTCGTCTGGCGGAAGAAGTGGGCCCGCGACTGGGACCGCGTCCGGTTCTGCTCGGAGCGGTGCCGCCGGGCGCGGACCGGGCCGGCCGGTCCGTCACCGCCCGGGGGCGGCCCGTGAAGCGGTGAGGAACAGTTCGTTGCACTCCGCTTCCAGCACCCCGCCGACGACCGTACACCGCCACCCCGGGCTGCGCCGCGCGAGCTCCTCGGCCGGGACGTCGATCTGCCGCCAGCCGATGTCCAACAGGAACCGGATCGACGCGCCGAACACGACCGCCCCGATCCCGCTCCACAGGACCGCCCCCTGGCACGTCGGGCACGGCTCGGCCGTCGTGTACAGGACCAGGTCGGCCCGGTCGGCGGCGGGCGCGGCCGCGATCAGGTTGTTGATGGCGTCGATCTCGCCGTGCAGGGTCGGGTTGTCGTCCGACTTGTTCCACCCCTCGGCGACCACGTCCCCCGTGCCGCGGTGAACGATCACCGCCGCGAACGGCCGGTCCGGCGCGTTCGCCGTCAGCTCAATCGCCCGGCGCATGTGCCGCTCGTGATCGGGTCCGCTCATCGGTGCGCCTCAAGGGTGTGGAGATCCCGTTCACGCGAGGTCGGCCGAAACCGCTTCGGCCGCCCGCCGCCCGGACACCATCGCCCCGTTGATCGAGGCGTTGTCGCGGTGGTCGCCGCAGACGTACACGCCCGGCCGCCACCGGACGGGGCGCTCCGGTTCGGCGAGCGCCGGCGGCGCCTGCCGCGGGAGCGCGTACGGGATGCGGTACGTGCGCAGGTGCAGCCAGTCGCCGACCGCGGGGCCGAACCACCCGGCGAGTTGCTCGCGCACCTCGGCGCGGAGGCGGTCCTCGTCGGGCGGGGTGCCGAGCACGGTCGCGGACACGAGGCTCGCACCGGCGGGGCCGTACGTCGGGGCGGCGGCGGTGGGCACGCACAGGTTGTTCACCGGGCCGCGGCCCTCGCCGTTGAGCACGAGAACGGGGCGCGCGACGGGCGGGCGCGGCGCGGCGAAGTACAGGCAGGTGACGCCCTGCGCCGCGGCCGGGATGTCGCCGCCGAGGAGCCGGGCCGCGGCCGCGCCCTCGGTCGCCACGACGACCGCCCGGGCGCGGAGTTCCTCGCCGGTGTCGAGCCGCACCGCGTCGGGTCCGACCCGCTCGACGCGCGCCCCGAGGCGGATGCTCTCCGGCGGCAGCCCCGCCGCGAGTTGCCGCGGGATCGCTTCCATCCCGTCGGCCGGCAGGCACGCCTCGCCCCGCGAGAACATCCGAAAGACGAACTGGAACATCCGGCTGGAGGTGCTCAGCTCCGGCTCCAGGAAGATGCCGCCCAGGAACGGCCGGAAGAACCGCTCGATCATCGTGTCCGAGAAGCCGTTGCCTTTCAGAGCTTCGAGGGTGGTGGTTTCGGGGTCGCGGAAGCGGTCCGCGACGCTCCCCTTCAGCGCGCGCGAGCGGAGCCGCGCGACGCGCAGCTTGTCGGACAGCGACCCGACCGGCGCGAGCAGCGAGCGGACCGCCGCGACCGGCCGGCGCCACGGGTCGGTGAGGGTGTGGAACGCCCCGCCGGCCCGGACGAGCGCGCCGGGGAGGAACGACTTCAGACGGAGGGCGGGGTAGTCGAGCACCTGCTGCGCCTCGGGGTAGCTGGTGAGGAACACCTGGAAGCCGCGGTCGAGCCGGAACCCGTCCACCACGTCGGTGCGGACCCGCCCGCCGACCCCGTCGGCCGCTTCGAGGAGCCGGAACCGGACGCCCCGCCGGTGCAACTCGCGGGCGCAGCACAGCCCCGCCAGCCCGGCACCGACGATCACCACGTCGTTCGTCATGCGGTCCCTTTCACCGGCCCGGCCGGGGCCGCGTTCCGGTCCCTCGCCGCGTCCCACAAGATGAGCGCGAACGGAACCCACCAGACCAGGTCATTGGTCAGAATCGTCAGGCCGAAGGCCGGCGGGAAGGTGCCCTGTGCGAGCGCCCCGACGAACCCGATCGGGCCGAACACCTTCCCCAGCAGTCCGACGAGCACGATCGGCCAGTGCCGCCGCGGGTCGCCGGCGGCAACGAGGTACCCCACGCCGTACACCCCGACGATCATCCCGACGCACTGCCAGATCTCGGGGTAGTTCAGGCGGGCGATGCCGCACAGGTCGAACAGCAGGTGCGGGAACGCGATGACCACCGCGCCCCACGCGAGGTTGTAGACGCCGGCGGCGCGGAGCCACCATGTGGCCCAGGCGGGCGGGTCGGGTCGGGGTGCGGGCGCGGTCATTTCTTCCCTCGGCGGTTGTCGCGGCCGGTCGTGGTCAGTCCGCGGGGAGAAACACCCAGAGCGCGGGCCGGCCGCAGTTGCAGTGGACCGCGCGGCCGAGCAGCCCGAGCCCGGCGGGGCTCAGGTACACCGCCGTGCGGGCCGCGTCCCAGTACCCGAGCCGGCCGTGCGAGTGCGGGCCGCGGAGCCGCTGGGTCACGCTGGGCACGGGGTGGAAGATCGTCTCGATCAGGGGCGACCGGTCGCGCTCGCCGTCCTGCAGGTCGTCGAGTTGGCGAACGACCTTCTCCAGCGCCTCGCGCGGGCACCCCTCCGACAGGAGCCGTTCGTCGACCTCGGCCACGCCGCGGCGGCTCAGCGTCGGCAGGGTCAGCAGGCCGAGAAAGGACCAAAGGGTGAACCACAGGCTCAGTTCGATGGTCCCGGCGGCCGTCCCGAGCCGGTCCGGGCCGACGAGCAGGGCCGCGGCCGCGACGCCGGTCAGCGTGAACAGCAGGGCCAGCACCCGGCCCCGCCGCCAACTGCCCGTCAGGACCGCCAGGCACCGCCGCCGCAGCGCGACCCGGAGCCCCTCGCTCCCGAGCACCTCGCGCCACTTCATCGGCAGCAGGTGGAGCCGCGGGCGCAGGACGCCGACGACCGACCCCGTGAACCCCTCGTCCGCCCTCTCCCCCAGGGCGACCGGGACGCGGTCGCCCGGCGACGTGCCCTCGGGCGCGCTCGGGGTCAGTTCGAGGCGGGCCACGGCGGACGCGAGCGCGACCCGCCCGCGGAGGGCGGCAAGCGCGAGGAGCGCCCCGGCGGCCGCGGTCCCGGCCGCGCCCCCGTACCGCCCCGCGAAAAGCAGGGCGACGGCGGCCGCGAGCAGCACCGTCGTGTGGGCCGCGACCCCGCGCGCGAGGCCCGACAGGTACCGTCCCGGCGACGGGTGGGAGCGGCCGTAGCGGCGCGGGAGCAGGTACCCGCCCAGCAGGTCGAACGGGAGTTGCACGACGGCGTAGAGCAGCACGAAGCCAAGCAGTCCCAGCAGGTGATCCCCCACGGGCGCTTCGGCGTCGGGCGCGGCACGTCCGGGGAGGCCCAGCGCCAGTGCGACCGCCGCGAGGGCGACCAGGGTTCCGACCGCGGACATCCCGAGCCAGAGCCGGGCGCGGCCGTAGCCCGGTGCGGCCGGTGCGGCGGGCGGGGCCGCGGCGGGGGCCGGGTGCTCGGCCCGGTACAGCGCCTCGGCCGTCTTCCGGATGCCCCGGAGCATGCCCCCGAACACGATGCCGTGGAGCGGCACCACCGCGTACCAGTACAGGAGCCCGAAGAGCCCGCGGGGGCGGAACAGGGCCGTCATCGTGAGCCGGGTTCCGCCGCCCCCCTCGCCCGGGTGCACCTCGAAGTTCAGCTTCGCCTCGCCCGGCAGTTTCATCTCCGCTCGCAGGGACAGCGAGCGGTCCCGCTCGACGCCGGCGACGCGCCAGAAGTCGAGCGCCTCGCCGAACTCGACCCTCTCGGAGTTCCGCCGTCCGCGCCGCAGCCCCGGCCCGCCGGCCACCGTGTCCATCCACCCCCGGACCCGCCACAGGACGTCCCCGGCGTACCACCCGTGGCCCCCGCCGATCCGGCACACGGCCGCGAACACCTGCCGCGGGTCGGCCTGGACCTCCACCGACCGCCGGTCCGTGAACACCGTTCCGCCCGCCCACTCGGGGTCGCCCGGCACGGTGCCCGCGGCCGACCACCGCGTCTCGACGGCGTTCGCCTCGACACTTTTGATCGCCTGCCGGATCGCGTCCCGGGCGCCCGCCGCCGTGTGCGGCATCAGCCGCTGGGTCTCGCCGCTCGTCACGACCACGCGGTTCCGGAGCCCCTCGGCGAGCGGCCGGGCGATGCGGTACGACACCGGCGTGACCAGCCCGATCCACAGCGAACTCAGCCGCGGCGTGAGGATGGGGATGGGCACCACGAGCCGCCGGGGCAGGTGCAGTTCCTCGGCCATGATCCGCATCAACTCGCGGTACGGGAGCGCGTCCGGGCCGCCGATCTCGAGCGTCGTGCCGGCCGTCTCCGGCACCCCGAGGCAGCGGACCAGCCAGTGCAGCACGTCGTCGATGGCGACCGGCTGGGACTCGGTCTTCACCCACGACGGGGTGACCATGACCGGCAGGCGCTCGACGAGGTAGCGGAGGATCTCGAACGACGCCGAGCCGGCCCCGATGATCATGGCCGCGCGGAACGTGGTGACCGGGATGCCGGTCGAGGCGAGCCCGGTCTCGACCTCGCGGCGCGACCGGAGGTGCTCGCTCAGGCCCGCCCCCAGCTCGCCGAGGCCGCCGAGGTAGACGATCCGCCGCACCCCCGCGCGGGCCGCGGCGCGGGCGAAGTTGGAGGCTAGCAGCCGGTCCTGGGCGGCGTACTCCCCGCCCTTCGCCTCCATCGAGTGGACGAGGTAGTAGGCCGCGGAGCAGCCCTCCAACTGGCCGCTCAGGTGGTCCACGTCCGACATGTCGCCGGCCACGACCCGGACGTTCGGGTCCGCCCGCCACGGCCGCTCGTCGAGCTTGCGGGGCTCGCGCGCGAGGCACCGCACGCCGTACCCGGCCGCGAGGAGCGCGGGGACGAGGCGGCCGCCCACGTAGCCGGTGGCCCCGGTCACGAACACGGATCCGGCGGCGGGTTCTGGCGGGGTCACGAGACAACCTTCCGTCACAGACGGGGGGGAATTCGACGAAGGAGCGGGCTCGGGTTGGGAGCCGTTGCGTTCGCACGGACCGGCACCGGAGCGCGACACCCGATCACAAGGAGCGACCGGGCACACCGGCCCCTACCCTACCCCGCGGGTAGGTGGGGTGCGGCCGTCTCCCGGACGATGCGGGCCGCGGCCGCGGCGCCCGAGAGGTACGCCCCCTCGACGCGCCCGCCGGCGAGCCAGTCGCCGCACACCAGCAGTCCGGCGGCGTCGAACAGCGTCGTGCGGTTCGCGGCGTCGGCCCCGAGACTGTACCGCCACCGGTGTGCGGCCCGGTGGACCGGCGGCGGGAGGGTCCGGCCCGCGGCCGCGGCGAACGCACCAAGGAGCAGGGGAGCGACGGCGGCCGGCGGCTCCTCGAGGTGCGCCGCGGACCACTCCGCGCCCGCGTGCAGCACCCAGCAATCGGGGCCGCGCGGGCGGCCGGGCTTGGAGCTGTTCCGGGCGACCCAGGACAGCGGCGAGCCGCTCACGAACGCCCCGTCCCACGGCACGTCGAGCCGCTCCCCGAACGCCACGAGTACCGCCCAGCACGGGGCCATCGGGACGCCCGCGGCCTCGGCCGCGAACGGGTGCGGCGCGAGCACCTCCGCCGCCTGCGGCGAGGGCAGGGCGACGACCAGGAAGTCGAACGGGCCGGACGCGCCGCCCGACTCGTCGACCACCTGCCACCCGGCGGGCGTGCGGGCGGTGCGTGCGACACGCGTCCCGTGGCGCACCGCGAGGGCCGCGGCCAGGTGGGCGGCGACCGCCGACATCCCCGGCACCCCGACGTACCGGCGCTGCGGGGGCGTGTCGACGGCGACGCCGCGCTCCAGTTTCACCACCCGCCCGCCCCACTCGGCGGCGGCCCCGCGTTCCAGCCACGCCCCGACGGTTCGGACAAAGTCCGGGTGCCGCGCGGTGAAGTACTGCGCCCCGTGGTCGAACGCCTGGTCCGGGTCGACGCGGCGGGTGGCGGTCCGCCCGCCGGGGCCGCGGCCCTTGTCGAAGACGGTCAAATCGAACCCGCGGTCGGTGAGGGCTCGCGCACACGCCAGCCCGGCGACCCCGGCACCGACGACCGCCACCCGCGGCGCCGGCTCGGACCGCGGGCCGGTGGGTGGTACCGGGCGGCCGTTCGGGTCGAAGGGGGCGTCGTGGCCGACCGTGCCGTCCCGGTTCGGCCGCTCGCGCTCATCCATTGTGGTACTCGGGCTCTTGATGCCGGGTGCGCGGGCGGGTCGGCCTCCGCGCCCATTCATAGTCCCCGTGACCGACGAATGTCGCGTGTGGTGACGTGAGATCTGCAACCGACGCGGTTCAAGGACGGGGCGCAGAAGTGCAGCTAAACCGCAGTCCCGACTCGCAAATAACCGCCGAAAAGTTTGTCACAAAGGATTGGTCCAGGGCCGGCACGCCCCGCCTATGCATGAGCTGGCGACGGACGGACTCACGGGCCTGCGGGAGCGTTTCCCGCGGGCGGTGGGTCCGGGCACCGCCGCACCATCCGAGGTACTTCCCGTGGCAGACATCGTAGACACCGCGATCGCGGCCGGCTCGTTCTCGACCCTGGTCACGGCCGTGAAGGCGGCCGGCCTGGTGGACACCCTGAAGGGGTCGGGGCCGTTCACCGTGTTCGCCCCCACCGACGACGCGTTCAAGAAGTTGCCCGCGGGCACCCTGGACGCCGTGCTCGCGGACAAGGCCAAGCTGACCGCCATCCTGACGTACCACGTCGTCGCCGGGAAGGTGATGGCGGCGGACGTCGCCGGGCTGAACGGCAAGACCGCCACGACGGTCCAGGGCGGCGGGCTGGCGATCGACACGACGCACGGGGTCAAGGTCGGCGCGGCCACCGTCTCGAAGGCCGATATCGCCTGTAGCAACGGCGTGATCCACGTCATCGACACCGTGCTCATCCCGGTCTGATACCGAATCGCGTGGATCAGTTGCCCTTGGTGGGGCAGGCATTCTTGCCTGCCTCCGGACGCGACTGGAGGCAGGCAAGAATGCCTGCCCCACCAGATCGAAACGAATACATGAGATTCGGTATGACGCCCCCGACACGGCGCGGCCCGGCGCGCCGCCGCACCGCACCCCGGACCCGCCGTCAGTCGGCGGGTACCGGCCACACGTAGCCGAGCTTGCGGACCGCCTTCCGCACGGCGTCGAGGTCGGCCTCGCGGACCACCACGAACCGGTCCCCGGCCCGCAGGCACTTCCCCTTCAGCCCGCGGTCGGCCGCCAGTTCCGCCGCGCTGTGCGCGTCGGCGCACGCAATCAGCCGGGCCGGCCCCGCGTCGGTCAGGCGCCCGGCCTTCGCCCGCAGGTCCGCCAGGAACGTGGCGACGGTTCCGGGCAACTCCCCGGTCGCCCGCGGCGCCAGGAACTGCTCCAGCTCGTCGACGCTCCCGCCCTGCTCGATCACCGCGAGCACCTTCGCCGCCGACAGCTTCCACACCCCCTCCGAAGCGGGGTCCGCGAACCGCTCCAGGACGAGCCGGTCGGCGGCGGGGAGGTCGCGGGCCGCGACCACGTCGAGGTTCGCCAGCACCCGCAGCACGTCGCTCCGCGTCGGGGCCGCGGGGCGGTACGCGTCGGCCGAGCCCAGGAGCCACGCCCCGAGCGGGTTCACCCGCAGGTAGAGCAGCCCGTCGTACCGCGACAGGCAGGAGAAGTCGTCCGCGCCCCACCGGTCGTGGAAGTCGTTCCGCACGCCCTGCGGCGGGAGGTACGCCACGTCGACGGCCCCGAGCGTGGCGGCGTATTCGAAGAGGAAGGCCAGAGCGAACCGGCCCTGGAGCTGCTCCCAGGCGTGCCCGTCGCTGTACCCGAAGTTCCCGTAGTAGTGCTCGGCGATGTACAACTCGTGAGCGTCGTGGGCGACGGTGAACTCCCGCCCGGTCGCCCGCAGGAGCCGGAAGAAGTCCTCGACCGCGAACCACCGCCCGACCGGGCACGCGGCCAGTCCCGCGACCAGTTCCGCCCGGCGCCCGGCGGCGGCGCTCATCCGCGCCCGCCCCTGGCCCTTGATCGCGTCCACCCGGGCGAACTCGTCGAACATCCGCGTCTTGAGCCACGCCGCCCACAGCTTGCGGAGCACGTCCGGCGGCGGGGCGGTGAGGGCCTTCTTCCCCGCCGCGGTCAACTTCAGGGCGCCCCCGCTCTTCTCGGCCAGCCCGCCGGCCTGCACCAGCACCGGCCACGCGAACGACCGGATGCCGACGTCGAACGACGGGTCGTACTCCGACTCGCCGGCGTCGCCCGGGGCGTAGAAGTCCCCGCCGGCGAGGACCCCGGCCACCGCCTGGCGGGCGGCCTCCGTGGGGACCAGTTTCTTGTCCGTGACCCGGACCTTGCCGGCCTCGATCAGCCGCAACACGGTCCGGACGTCGGCCCCGGCGGCGGCCGCCGTCTCCCGCACGCGGACCGGTTCCTCCCACTCCTCCGACTTGTGGCCCGGGTCGTACCAATCGCGCGCGCGAAGCGTGTGCGTCTCGGGGGGTGCGTCGCGGGTCGGGACGGCGAACGGGTCGGGCGGCGGGACGAACTCGCGGAGGAGCGCCCGGGTGTCGGTCGGCAGGTGGTCGTACCGGGGGAAGAAGAGGCGCAGGATAACGGGCTTGATCTTCCGCTGGTCCGCGTAGCTGTACGACCGCGACGCACGGGCCGGGTCGGCGTCGTTGAGCCGCGGCACCCCGCCGAACCAGGCCCGAAACTTGTCCCGGTCGAGCCGCCCGGCCGGGTCGACCGCCGCGACCCGCACCGCGTTCTGCGAGAGCGGGTCGAGTCGGCCGTAGAGGTCGCGGACCCGGCCCGGGTCGGCCATGACGCCGGCCAGGAGCGGGACCAGTTCGGTCTTCCGCTTCGGCGGGTCGGCCGCCAGCAACCCGGCCAGCGGCCGGAGGTCGTCGAGGGTCAACTTCTCGAACGCCTCGCGGGCGGTGAGCGCCTCTTCCGCCTGTGTTCTGGTCCATCGCATGACTGTGCCGCCGTGATCGCGCCCGGGGGCCGGCCGCGCGCGGTGCCGTTCTGGAGACCGTGATTCGAGCGGCCCGAATTATACCGGTAGGAGTTACGCAGTTGGGCCCGGATCGGCTTGATTTTGGTGGGGCAGACATTCGTGTCTGCCTCGTGAGGCGGTTGGAGGCAGACACGAATGTCTGCCCCACCAACCAACTGCGTAACTCCTAACCGGATCGCAGAGATCCTTCCCCGCTCTGTAGCCGGCCTCTGTGAGGCCGGGCCTGTGGGACTCGCAGACGCCCGGCCTCACAGACGCCGGCTACAGTTGGCAAACAACAAGACTTCAGTAGCCTCAAGTGTCGGGTCCAACGTTGCGGGTTCGACCCGTGCCGGGCTTCCAACTGTGAACGTTGAACTCGCAACCTGAAGCTACTGGTATCACACCTTCCCGTGCGACGTGTTCGTGCCGCGGAACACGTCCACGGCGACCGCGAGGAACTGCCGCAGGAGCGGGCCGCCGGGCGGGGCGGGGCCGGCCGCGCGGGACAGGTTCAGGACCGCCTCGGCGACGAGGGTTGCCGGCAGGTGCGGGTCGGCCCGCACCTCCGGTTGCCCATCCGGGGCGAGGCTCCCGTCGGCCAGGAACGCGGCCGTCGCGACGAGCCCGGCCGGGGTGGTGGGGCCGGCCGCGGTCCCGGCGGCCCCGGCCGCCCGGCGGTTCACGTCGGTCGGCTCCCGGAGCCACGTCACCGCCGCCCGCACGGCCGCCTCGGGCCTCACCGCGGGCTGCGGGCCGGCCGTCGCCCACACGCACAGTGCGCCCCACCACACCGCCTCCCGTGGCAGCATGGCCCGTGCGATGAGGCGGGCCGCGTCGGGAAGGAGCCGCGCCCTCACGAGCGCGTCGAAGAACTCGGCCCCGGTCATCTCGGGGCGGAGGAGCGAGCGGCCGTCTTCGGAGAGCTTCAGGTCGCGCACGAGTTCGGCCGCCGGTGTGGGCGGGCGGGTTGCGCGGCCGGGCGTCGGGGCGGGCGGGCTCACGAGCGCCCCCCGGTCCCCAGGGTGTACAGCACCTCACCGGGCCGGCGCTCGCCCGCGGCCGGGCCGGCCGCGAGGAACCCGGCCAGGCGGTCGACCGCGCCCGGGTCGGGGGCCGCGGCCCGCGGTTCGGCCCAGGGTTCCGGCTCCGGTCGGCCCGGGGGAAGGTTCCGCCCCGCCGCCACGTCCTGCCCGATCGCGAGGTAGTCCCGGAGGTGCCGCAGGTACTTCGCCGGGTCGAACCGGACCGACGCGAGGTACACGACGGCCCCGCACAGCCGGCCGCTCAGGTGCGGGGCGGCGAAGACCGGCGGCAGACCCGGCCGCGAGACGCTCCCGCCCGACAGGAAGCACGCCATCGCGAGCACCCCAGCGGCGGTCGTCGGTTGCGCGAGCCACGCGGCGGCCTCGGCCGCGCGCCGGGTCGCCTCGGAGGGCGCGACGACCCACCGCGTGGCCGCGTCGAACGCCCCGGCCTCCTCGGGCGTCTCGAACGGCACCTCACCGGCCGCGTGGTGCAGGCACAGCGCCGCCCACCACACGGCTCTCCGGGGCGGCAGCGAGTGGGCGAGCACCCGGCGGGCGTCGGCGAGGTGCCCGGCGGCGACGAGTGCGGCGAAGTAGTCGCGGGCCGCGAGCCCCGGCGCGAGCAGCGCCCGGGCCGGCGGGGTGGGCACGAACAGGCGGCACACGTCGGCCGCGGTCGGCTGCGGGAGGGTCGGGTCCGGGGTCATTTCCAGTCCTGCCAGATGTCCTTGCCGGGGTCGAACGGGTCCGCGGGCCGGGCGTCGGGGAACAGCTTGCCGAGCAGGTCCGACCGGAGGGCCGCACCGAGGCCAAGGTCCACCTTCGGCTCCTCGGGCACGACCGGCACTGGGGCGGGGGTTGCCGCCGCGGCGGCACGGGCGGCCGCGGCGGCCTCGATGTCCGCGAGCTTCGCCTGCTGGGCCTCGATATCCTTGGCGAGTTGCTCGCCGTCCCGCTGCATCTTCTGCATCAGGTCGTGGAATGCGTTGAGGTTCGCGGGAACCTCCTTCTCGATCCGGGCGCGGATGCCGCGGAGGTCCGCGGCCGACGCCTGCAGGATCTTACGCTCGGTCGGGTTCGCCGCGAGTGGCGCAGTCGCCTCGAACTCCTTGATCGCGTCGTCGATGCCCGACAGGATCTGTGCCAGTGATGGGATCTCCACACTTCCCCCCGTTACTGGATCATGACGATGCCGCCCTTGATGGTCTTCATCGCGTCGGCCGAGTCGTTGGAGAGGGCCGCGCTGAACGCCGCGCTCGCCTCGGCCGTGTCCGACGAGATCGGGGCCGAGGTGGTGATCCCGGCGACGCCGACTTCGGCCGACGTCTCGGCCGCCTTGAGCGTGTGCCCGGTCACGGCCGCGGCGCGGGTGACGACATCCAGAACCGACTCGTTGATCCCGGCCAAGCCGAGCGACAGGCTCACCTCGCCGACCTTGAGGGTGATCGACGTCGCGTTCATCACGATGCTCGCCCCGACGCCCGGCGGCCCGACCTGCAGGGTGATCGAGTCCATCGTGAGCTTGATGACCGGCCCGACGTCGGGCACGCCGACCTGAATGGTCGTGGCCGTCGCTTCGAGTGTGGTGAGCGACCCGAGGTCCGGGAGGCCGCTCAGAAACGAGATCGTCCCCTCGGCCCCGGAGGTCACGTTCACCTGGCCGGCGGTGTCCGACGCCTCCATAACGAACTGTGCGCACCCGGTGTAAATGCTCGCTGTCCCGGTCGCGTCGAGGAACAGGTTAGTTCCCTTGCCGCGGGACGACAGGATCAGGTCTTCGCCGTAGCAGCACAGGGACGCCCCGCCACCGGCGGTGACGCACCAACTCCCGAGGACGTCATGGTCTTCGTTGGGTCCGATCGATTGTTCGAGAGACGATATTGGGTTCGGCACGCGACCTCCGAGAGTTTAATTGAGACGAAGGCTAGGACTTAAACTTATCGGAGACCCAGTCCCACGCTCTTTTAAGGAATTTTAGTCGCTCCGCGAATTTGCTGGCCGATTCGCTGGCCTCGTCCAACCGATTTTCAATATCATCTCCCAATCCGTCAGATAAAATAGCCAAAGCTGTCGCGGCCGCTACGTTATGGAGCTTAGAAAGCGATTCGTAGTATGTACCTATGGCACGTTGCCCGAAAGCTGTAAATAACTCTATTGACTTGATCAGATACATCATTCGAGTAGTCAACAAGAGGCTGATGGTGCAAAACAGGACCATTTTTTCGACTGCTTCCTTGTCGGACTTCTTGTACTGGTCCTGATACTTTACGCGGGCGACCACCTCGGCACCGGTGTTGATGGCGATCATCGCGGCGGAGAGGAGGGCCGTGATGACCCCAGTGTACGTTGCGAGTTTCTCTCGAACGGCCCACTCTTCGGCGGTGCCCTTGAAATCTTTGTCCTTCGCCTGGTCGTCGGCCGCAAAGAAGTTCGACTTACTCGTGGCCGACACGGACCCGGCGCGCTTGATCGTGACGGATGGACCGAGGTAGTGGAGGTCGGTCTTGCGGCCGAACGTCCACGTCATGTTGCCGCCTTCGCCGAGCAGCGCGTTGACCGGCAACACCTCCAAGAGCGAACCGAGTATGGGGACGTGCCCGAGTTCCAGGAACGACTCCCAGTCGAAGACGTACTTGATCTCGTCGCCGACGATGTGCGTCTGCCGGCCGGCCCCGATGAATGAAGACAGAGTGTCGCCCATCGACACCGAGTACGACCCACTGAGCAGGGTCGTCCACTCCGTCTTTTCGCTGGTCAGAGTCAGGGCGTCGTACAGACCCATGGAAGCGACCCTCCGACGCGGTTAGATGGTGCCCCGGAACTCGAACGAGATCCCCGGCACGTACTCGGACTTGTGCACCTCGGCGTTCGAGACGGTGTGCGTCTCCGAGTGGATCAGAATGTACTCGTAGTCCGGCGCGTCGAAGAAGTAGATGCTGTTGTACTGCGAGGCCGGGTCGCCGTGGAAGATGCACGTCTTGATCCCGGCGATCATTGCCTCGCCCGGCAGGTCGGGCGGCGGCTTGTTGGTCCCGTTGTACACGCACCCCGTGATGAGGGGCCGGTCCGGGTCGCCGTCCTCGAAGTGGACGACCACCTCCATCCCGATCCGCGGCCAGAAGAACGCGCCCCACTGCTTCCCGGCCCACAGTTGGGAGCACCGGACCCAGCACGAGCTGTTCGCGTCGAACTTGCCCTGGCGGTCCCACAGGAACTGGACCTTCACCCGGCCGTACTTGTCGACGAAGATCTCCTGGCCGCTCGGCCCCACGACGACCGCGGTGAGCGGCCCGCCGACCCGGGGCCGGGGCGTCGCCCGGGGCGGGCGGGGGGCCAGGTCCGGCGGCGCGGCCGCGAACGTGTTCCGGTACGACGCGGTCCCCGCGTCGCCCGGCCCGTACGTCCCGTGGAACTCGGCCTCGTGCTCGACCGCGGTGACGAGGTACGTCCCGTCCGCGTCGTAGTGCCCGGTCAGCCCGACCGTCGTACCGGGAACGAGGTGCGGGCAGTTCCCCTCGCCGGCGACGCGGACCGCCGCGGCCGCCAGCGCCTCGGCCCGGACCCGGGCGGTCCGCCGGGCGTCGTCGTACACGCCTTGCAGCTTCTTGGACTGGTCCCCGCCCCCCGGCTCGACGCCGTCGAACCGCTTCGCCGAGTCGCCGTCGTGCAGGTACACCGGCACCGGCCCGACGGCCTTGGGCGCGAGCTTGTGCGTCACCTCGCCGGCGGTCGCGGTCGCCGGCGCGGTCGCGTCCGCGGCGAGGTTCTGGCGGAACAGCTCGAACGTCGCGTCCCACGTCGTCACGGCCGTGGGGCACACGGCCCGGGTCTTCTCCCACGCCCACGCCCGGCACTCGCGGCCCGGCGCCGCGGGGCCGGACGCGGGGTCGTACCGGAGCCCGAGCGGGACGGCGGCCGCCGGCGCGTTCGCCAGCGTGTCGGCGAGGACCAGCGTGAGCTTCCCGTCCTCGTGCCTGAACGAGTAGAAGATCCCCTCCTCTTCCATCAGCCGCGACGCGAACGCGAAGTCCGCCTCCTGGTACTGGCACGTGTAGTCCCGCACCGGGTACTCCGTCGCGAGCCGCGTCTCGATCGCGCCGAACGGCCCGAGCACGTCCTTCAGGATGTCCACCACCGTGACCTGCTGGAACGCCCGCGAGTTCGTCCGCAGCGTCGCGTACCACCACGGCGGGCGCACGGTCGCGTGGAGGTGGGTGAACTCCCTGTCGCGGTGCCCCTGGCGGACCGCGGTGACCGCCCCGCAGACCTTCCGCGGCGGCCCGAGCAGGTCGGTGATCGGGTTCACGTCGGCCGTCACGGTCTGACCGAGCAACTCGTCGAGATCGACCGGCGGGTTCGCGAGCGGGGCGAGCAGGTGGAACTCGAACGCGAACAGTTCCGAGACCGCCTCCCGCCCGCGGAACGCGGCGACGAGCAGCGCGTCCGGCCCGAGCGGGGTCGAGATCGTGAGCGGGCGGTCGGTCTGGAGGTAGTCGGCCACGTTCGGACCTCGTTCGGGGAGCTACGCCAGGACGGTGACGCAGCCGAGGATGATCGTCCCGCCGTGGGCCGTCGAGTCGCCCATTCGCGCGGCCGGTTGCCCGCCGATGAGGGCCGTCGGGTTCCCGCCGAGGATCACATCCGGCGGCCCCACGCACGTTAACTGGTCGCCCGTCCGGGCCGCGGGGAGCCCGCCGATGAGGGCCGTCGGGCACCCGGGCGGGAGGATCGGCCCCCCGACGTGCGGGACCGGCCCGGTCGTCATCGGGCACACGTGCATGTCGGACACGCGGGCGGCGGGCTGGGGCACGGGGTCACTCCGTCCTGGCGCGAAGGAGCCGGCTGCACCGGAACGCGGCGTCGGCCGCGTCGGCCGCGCTCGCACGCTTGCCCACCCAGGCGTTCCACCCGAGCCGGGGGCCGGGGCCGCCCCTGGCCAGTTGCGCGACCGGCACGTCGGCCGCGCGCAGGACGAGCCGGACCTCGAAGTCGAGGGACGCCCGAACGTAGAACCGGGTGAGTTCGGCGAGCAGGAACAGTTTACGCCGCCCGGCCGCCTCGTCCGGCAGGAAGCTCACGAACTGCTCGAGGTCGAGCGGGCCGATGCGGACCCGGAACCCGCCGTTGGCGTCCCACAGGCGGCGGCCGACGACCAGGCTCACCCCGAGTTCGTCGTTCTGCCCGCGGCGGCCCAGGCGGGTCTGGTTCACCACCGACAGCGGCCGCCACCGCCCGGTGAGTTGCTCGACCGCGACCGGCGCGCCGAAGTAGTCGGTGAGCATGCGCTCGAGCCCGGCCGCCGACCGCGCCGGGTGCGCGAACAGCCCGGCGTACCGGACCAGCGAGCCCTCCTCCATCACCCCCGGGTCGCCGGGCGCCGCGGGGGCCGCCATGTGGACCCGCAGCCGCTGAACGAACGACGGCATCCCGAGCCCCGCGAGGCTCAGCGCCACCGCCGTCACCGGGTCCGGCCCGGCCCCGGCCCCCGTGCGGCCGTAGGCGACCGGCAGCCGGTACTTCGCCCACGCCCGGTAGAACAGCGACAGCATCCGGTGGTTGAACGTGTCGAACCAGTCGGCCAGCGCCCGCCGCTCCGGGTTGTCCGCCGCCCGCTGCTGGGCCAGGACCATCTGCGAGTAGAACTCGGGGAGCACGCCGGACGGCCCGGTCAGCCCGAAGAACGCGACCACCATCTTCGGCGGGGCGTCCGGGGCAGCGGCGAGCCCGGCGACCGCGCTCGGGGGGAACGCGAGCCCGGGAACCGCGCCGAAGTTGACCGCCTCGGCCCGCGGCGGCCCGTCGCGGCCGACCGGCTTGCCGCCCGACAGTTCCAGGAGCCACACGGCCTGGAAGAAGTCGAAGGCGTGCGGCTCGGCGAACAGCCGGCCGGCGACGGAGTCCGGGGGGGGCGGGGCGGGGCTCATAGCAGCGGCTGCTCCCCGGCCCGCGGGGGCCACTGCGCGAACGCCCCGTCCGCGCCCCGGAGCCGGGCGGTCAGTTCCGTGAACGAGTTGAGCGCCGCGTGGAGCGCGAAGAACCGCTCCAGCACGCTCGCGAACAGGTACGCGCCGGCCCCGACGAACTTCTCCTCGTCCAGTTCCAGGTCGATCGCCAGCCCGCGGCAGAACCCGCCGGACGACAGCTTCCCGACCCGGCGGACCACCGGCCGGGCCGCGACGTGCGTGACCCCGTCGATCACCTGGTTCCCCGCCCCGCGCCGCGCCGGGTCGGTGGCCCCGTGGTCGTACAGTCCCAGGAGCGTCCGCAGCGCGTCGGCCCCCGCGTCGCCCCCGTCGAGGGTCAGGTGGTTCAGGTTCAGGTGCGAGATCAGCCGCCAGTACGCGCCGCGGGCCGGCGGCGGGCGGGACGGCGCGGTCGGCCCGGACAGGCACCGGACCCGCGCGATCGGCCCGGCGACCTCCGCGCTGAACGCGACCCGCCCGCCCGCCTGGCGCAGGATCAGAGGCAGGTCGCGGTTCGTGCAGGTGGTCCGCACGACCACGACCCCGTCGCCCGGGGACGCCGGGCGGAAGTCGAGGTCCACGAGTTCGAGGTAGGACTCGGTCCCCTTGTCGTCGGCCGACTCGGCCGGGCGGCGGGTCGCGTGCCAGAACGCCCGCCCCGGCCCCGCCCCGTACCGGATGCCGAAGAACGGCCGGAACTCGGTGTCGGCCCCGCCGGGCAGCGTCGCCCGCACCGCCTCGACCGAGTACACCTCGGTCCCGAGCGGGGCCGCCACGTCCGGGACCACGCGGTACTCGGTGCGGGCGTGCGTCAGGTTGATCGGCTCGGCGGTCTGCTCGAACAGGTTCACGGCCGGCGCGCACCCGGTCCGGAACGTCCCGGCCTCGACCCCCTGTTCGAGCAACGGCCGGGTCCGCCGGGCGAACACCAGCACCTCGACCCGCCGCCCGCCGGCGACCGCGCGGGCCCGCTCGAACCCGCCCAGGTCGATGAAGTTGAACTTGTCCGGGAACGCGAAGTACTCGGTGAGCAGCCGGTACGCGGGCAGCGCCTGCGGCGGGGCCGGGACGAGCCCCTCGTCCGGCCCGAACCCGACGGGGAAGATGCAGTCCTTCGCGGCGAGCGTCACCCGGTTGTCGCCGGCGGGGTCCTTCGCCGCCGCCGGGTCGCGGAACGCCACGCCGACCGGCTTGTTCAGGAGCGCCTCGTACAGGTCCGCGACGAGCTGGGCGTCGCCGTTGAGGAACAGCCGGAGCCGGTCGAGCTTCAGGTCGGCGAACCGCAGCCCGCTCGGGATCTCGAGCCCGAGCCGGAGCACCGCCGCGGTGCCCGGGGGCGGGCGGAAGTCCCGGGGGAACGGCGGCGTCACCCAGTCCGCGGCGCTCACGACCACCGGCCACAGGTCCACGGGGTACGCGGTCCGGTACCGGCACGGGACGCCGCTCACCGGCGGGGTGCGGAGCCGGGTGCCGACCGGGAGGGTGAACCCGGTCGGGGACGTGAGGCCCGCGGGGTCCGGCTCGAACTGCACGACCGCGAACGACGGGACCGGGGCGAGGTAGTGCGGGTACATCACCCCGAGCAGGGCGGTCGTCAGCTGCGGGAACTCGTCGTCGAGCTTGTGCTGGACCCGGCCGGCGAGCAGCGCGAACCCCTCCAGGAGCCGCTCGACGTGCGGGTCCACGCTCCGGTTCGGTTCGAGCAGGAGCCGCCCGGCCGTCGCCGGGTACTGGCGGGCGAACTCCTGGGCCGCCTGCCGCAGGAAGTACAGCTCCTTCTCGTAGTACGGGTACAGGCTTCGGCTCACGTCTCCCTCGCCACGACCGCGGTTTGCCCGGAGCCCAGTTCCAGCACCGTCTCGAACTCGATCGTCGGCCCGGGGTCGATCCGGAGCGTGCCCTCGATCTTGAACTTCAGCCGCCGCTCGGCCGGGTGCTCGGGCGGCACCACGACCGCCCGCACGCCGCGGATCCGCGGCTCGTGCCGGGCGATCGCGTCGGCCATGAGCCGCCCGATGGCCTCGCGGTCCGGCCCGCTGATCGCCCGCCGCGACACGAGTTCCGGCATTCCGAAGCTGTACACGGACCGCGCCAGTTCCGGGAACAGGGCCAGGTCCGGGTCGGTGTTCTGGCGCGTGTTCAGCAGCGCCTCGACGTCGCGCCGCACGGCTTCGAGAACGAGCGAGAGCGGGACGCCGGTCGCCGAGAGTGCCGGCCCGGTATCGGCCGCCAGCAACCGGTCGAGGACCGACGGGAGGAGGTTGCGGATCGGCGGGCCGGGGGCGGGCGGCATGGGTCACCCGGCCTTCGGTGGTGCGGGGGACACACTCAACTCGCGGACCTCGACGAGGCCCACGTCCGCGTCGCCGATCAGGACCGTTCGGTGCCCGTGGCCGCGAACCCCTCCCGCCCCGCTCTCCCAGGCGGTCGCGCGGCCGAGCTTCACGGCGTCGTCCGCGGACTCGTACGAGTCGGGGTAGAGCGCCGGCAGGAACACGTCGCCGGAGGACTCGTCCGCGAGCGTCAACCGCGCCGGGACGTAGAGCGTGTCCCGCGGGAACTTCGGCGGGTTGGCGGACAGGCCCGCGACCTGCTCGAACGGCACCCAGAAGTACTTCCCCTGGGCGAACACCTCGAGGACCGTGCCGAACAGGTCGTCGGCGTCGCGAAGCCCCTCGAACGGCGCGCCGTTGAGCGAGCCGGTCAGGTCCGGTGCGGCCCTGTCGGCCGCGGCGAACGACTCCGCAGCGGCCGCGCCGGTCGGGTCCCTGAGCGCCTCGACCCGCAGCCTCGCGTGTTCGGGCACCTCGCCGAAGAACGCCGGCGGCTCGGCCTTGCCGGCCAGCGCGGCCCGGCGGGCCTTCTCGGCCGCGAGGACGCCCCGGTACGCCTCGGCGGACGCGACGAGTTCGGGCGTCTCGGCCCGGACCGCGTCGAGGTGCTTGGCGGCCCGGTCCAGGTCGCCGGCGAACAAGAGGAGTTCAAAGAGGAACGTGCGGACGCCCGCGTCGCCGGGACGGGCCTTCACCGCGGCGACCTGGGCGGCGATGGCGTCCGCGAGCCGACCATTCCGGAACAGTTCGGTCGCCGTCATGGAGCGCGCCCGGGGTTAATGGCCATCGTCATAGTTACGACCGAAGTCGACGTCGGGGAAGCGGGTTAGTCGTCCTCGCCGTCGTCGTAGTAGTTGAACTCGGTATCGGAGTCCGACACCGGATTCTTCTGGGAGGCCAGGGAGATCCGGTCGCAATACTTGGCCAGGTCGCGTGCGGTCCACTTGAACAACACCTTGGGGCTGTGAACGCCGTACTCTCGCTTCGCCCCGGCCCCCTTGAGCAGCCGCGCCATCCACGAGAAGGGGCCGGACATCTCAGCGCCGAGAACGTTCGACTTCCCGATTTTGGCACTCCCGAAATCGGATTCCCCGGTCGGGCGTGTGTTCGTCCTCGCCCAAATCGGCATGAAGCTCACGTCGAGTTTGGTCCGCCGGAACGTGAACACAAGGTGTTTCGCACTGGACGCGGTGGCCGGCACCAACCGGGCCGTGTTTGGGACGGCCCCGGTGTAGTCCGTGATCGGGCCGCCGGCGGTGTCGGGTGCCCAGAACCACCTGGCGTACGAGGACACGCGGAACGCTGCTCGATCCCCGAAGATGTAGACGTCAACGTCCACGGTCGAACTCCCATCGAGTAGGTTGCTGACCCACGCCACGCCTCATCCGGGCGATCGCCGGTGGCGACCGCCCCGCGGGTCAGTCGCCGGAGGCCCCGGCCCCCGTCTCTGCTTTCTTCTGGATGGCCAGGGCGAGCTCGTGACAGTACCGGGCGAGGTCGCGAGCGGTCCACTTGAACAACACCTTGGGGCTGTGAACGCCGTACGATTCCTTGGCCCCTGCGCTCTTGAGCAGCCGCGCCATCCAGGAGAACGGGCCGCCCAGTTCGACGCCAAGAACGTTCGACTTCCCCCGCGGGGGGGCCGCTCGGAAGTACGCCAACATCATCAAGTGTTCGCCGTTCAGATTGGTCCGGTTGAACGGGAAGAAGGCACACGGCGGTTTGGAAAGCCACCGGATCCGGCGGCCCGTGTTCGGGACCGGCCCGGTGTACTCGGCGGGCTCCCCGTCGTCGCCGCCCGGCGACCAGAAGACCCGGCTCGAAGAGGACGTTTGGAAGGCCGTGCGGTCGCCGAAGATGTACACGTCAATGTCCACGGTCGAGGTCCCGTCGGGTGGGCGGGTCGGAAGCCGCAGCGGTGGCGCCGGGCCGCCGTCCGCCGTACCGCAGTTTGTTTTGTTTGGGAGGCGTTGCTGCCGGGTCCGACACGCGAAGGCCGGGCCACCGGGGGTCCGGCCCGCGGGAACCCGCGGTCACTTTGGCTGGTTCTGGGTCACGTCCCACCCGCCCTCGACCGGACTGTCGCCGGTCCCGTCCGGCTTCTGCGGCGTGTACTTGACGTGGACCGAGCCGAACGAGAGGCTCAGCGATTCCTCCACCGTTTCGCCCTTGGCGTCAGTCACGTACTGATTCAGGCCGCTGATGTACACTTCGGTGAACGTGTAGACGAGGTACGAGAGCGCGTCCTTGCCGGCCTTCCGCACGGTCAGCGTCGCCGTGGCAAAGTGGTCGCCGGCGGCACACATCTGGAACAGCACCGCCGACGACTTGTCGACCTTCTTGGTGCACGTCAGGGGCGAGAAGCTGACCTTCCCGCTGCCGGCCCCCGTCGTCGCGGAACCGATGCTCGCCGGGTTGTCCATGCCGATCGAGAACCCCTGGAGTTCGATCTCGCCGGGGTGCTTCTTGTCGGTCGACTCGCCCTTGGCCTTGGTGCCGTCGGCGAACTTCAGGAAAATGTCCACTGCCATGCCGTGCCATCCTTTCGAGGGGGACTGTGCCGCTGTCAGAGTGTACGAAGACTACTGTGTCCACTGTTCGCGAAAATCACGCCTTCTTCGGGATCTCCGCGACGAGCCGCATGCTGGTGGACAGCGTCTCGAGCTGGTAGTGGGGCCGCAGGTACGCGACGGCCTCGAACCACCCCGGCTTGCCCTTCACCGGCTGAACCCGGACCTCGGCCGCGGCCAGCGGCTTCTTCGCCTTGGTCTCCTCGCTCGCCGTCTCGGGGTTGCCGACGACGTAGTTCATGATCCACTCGTTGAGCCAGCGGGCGACGTCCTCGGCCTCCATCATGGTGCCGATCTTGTCGCGGGCCATCACCTTCAGGTAGTGGGCGAACCGCGACACGCTGAGCATGTAGTTGAACTTGGTGGACAGTTCCGCGTTCGCGTTGGCCGCGGCGTCGAAGTACGCCTTCGGCTTCTGGGCCGACTGCGCGCCCATGAACACCGCGAAGTCGCGGTTCTTGCTGTGCAGCAGCGGCATGAACCCGAGGTTCGACAGCTCGAACTCGCGGCGGTCCGAGATGGCGATCTCGGTCGGGGTCTTCATCGCCTTGTCGCCGTCGTCGGTCGCGAACGTGTGGATCGGGAGCCCCTCGACCTTGCCCCCGCCCTCGACCCCGCGGGTCCGCATGAACCACCCGTCCTTGGAGAACGCGTCGGTGACCCGGGCCGCGTACGCCCACGACGAGTTCATCCACTGGTACTTGTCGTGGTCGGTGCCGTCGACCGTCTCCTCGAAGTTGAACTCGGCGACCGGGTTCGTGCTGGCCCCGTACGGGAGCCGGGCCAGGACCCGGGGCAGCGTCAGGGCGACGTACCGGCTGTCCTCGCTCTCGCGGAACGACTTCCACTGGGCGTACTCGACGCCGTCGAAGATCTTCGTGAGGTCGCGGGGGGCCGTGAGTTCGGTGAACGACTCGAGGTTGAACATCTTCGCGCTGGCGGCCGCCACGAACGGCGCGTGGGCCGCGGCCGCGACCTGCGACATCCTCTTCAGGAGGTTCTGGTCCTCCGGCCCGCGGCCGAACTCGTAGTCCCCGACGAGCATCCCGTAGGGCTCGCCGCCGAGCTGCCCGTACTCCTCCTCGTAGACCTTCTTGAACGTCGCCGACTGGTCGAACTCCGACGCCTTCTCCATGTCCTTGAGCAGGTCCTTCTTACCGACGTTCATCACCTTGATCTTGAGCGCCTCGCCGGTCTCCGAGTTGGTGACGAGGTACTTGAGCCCCCGCCACGTCCCCTCGAGCTTCTGGTAGTCCGGGTGGTGCAGGATCTCGTTGAGCTGGTCGGACAGCTTCTTGTCGAGCTGCGCGATCCAGAACTTGATGTTCTGCTCGACGTCCTTGGAGACCACCGACCCGGGCCGCACGACCTGGTCGAGGAACTGCTTGAAGTACCCGCGGGCGCGGTCGCTGTCCTGGCGGTCCTGGGGCCGGGTCGCGGCGATCACCTGGTCGAGGAGCCCGGGGGCCTCCGTCGTGGTCGCGGCGGCGCCCGCGGCGGCTTGCTGTTCGGCGGCCATGTTCACTTGCCCTCCGGCGGGGTCGTCGGGGTCAGTTCCTTCGCGAGCGCGGCGGCCCTCTCGGTGTTCGCCAGCACGTCCGCGAGGAGCGCCTCGAGCTTGTCGTTCCCCTCCATCTTCGACAGCAACTGCGTGAGCTGCTGCCGCATCGCGAGGAGCTCCTTGAGCGGGCCGACCTGCCCGGCGATCTTGGCCGGGTCGAAGTCGTCCATGCTCTTGAAGTTCAGCTCGACGGCGAGCTGCGAGTTCTCGTCGGTCAGCTTGTTCGGGACCTTCAGCGCCAGCCGCGGGGCCGACTTCGCGAGCACGTCGTCGAAGTTGTCGCGGTCGATCTGCACGAACTTCCGCTCCTTGAGCGGCTTGAGCGGGTCCTTCGGCTGGCCCGACAGGTCCGCGAGGACGCCGACGACGAACGGCAGCTCGACCTTCTGGAGCGCCCCGTTCGTTTCGACGTCGTAGGTGAGCTGGACGCGCGGGCGGCGCACGCGGTCCAGCTTGTGTTGGAGGCTCTCGGCCACTGGCGGGCTCCAGGTGGGGACTCGGAGGGGCGCGGGGCCCCGATATTGGGTGTCGAAGTGTAAATCCTACGGTACGCGCCGCCGCGCGGGCAAAAGGAAATTTCTTCTCACTCCGCCGCGGGGGGCGGGTCGATGGCGAGCTCGCGCTCCAGCTCGGCGACCACCGCGGAGTCGCGGACGAAGCTCTTGATCATCTCGTGGAACGGGAGCGCGCCGAGCGCGACGGCGCGGCGGACCAGGTACGGGACCGGGCTGTGCGGCTCGAGCGCTTCGAGGACGCGGGCCGCCTCGGCGAGCTGCCGGTACGCGGCGTCGCGGGTGGCCGGCGCGGCCGCGGCCGGTGGCGGCGCCCCGGCCCCCTGCGCCCCGGCGGGCGCGGCGTCGGGCGGGGCCGGGTCCGCGGCCGGGGCCGGCCCCTTCCGCTGCGCGATCAGTTCCACGAGCGCGCGGCAGTCGTCGATCGCCCGGCCGAGTTGCGTCATCCCCGGCGCGAGGTCGCCGAGCCGCTCGGTGAGCTTGGCCGCCAGCGCGTCGCGGGCCGCCTTGCACTCGCCGAGCACCGCAAGGGTGTCCTGGACCGCCGCGGGGGGCGCCGCCGCGGCCCCCTTCTCGAACGCCTCGGCGGCCGCCTTGTCCCTCCCCTCCTGCCCGCGCCGCCAGGTGAGCCACCCGAGCGGCACGTCCCCGCCGGGGAACAGCGGCACGCCGCGGACGGTCGACGGGAACCGGCCCCCGTGGTCCGCGTCGTCGAGCCACTCGAACGGGCCGGCGCGGAGGTCCAGGTCGGACGGGTCGTCGATCTTGGGCGCGAGCCGGTCCCAGCAGTCGGCGAGCAGCGCGGTGAGGAGCCGGAGCCCGTCGCGGAGCCCCGCGAACCCGAACCGCTGGGTCGCGGCCTCGGTGAGCCGGGCCGCGACGAGGAGGTCCTTCGCCTTGGTCGTGAGGCTGTCGGTCGCGACCCGGATCGCGGCGGCCCAGTCGGCCCGCTTCGCCTCGGCCGGGCGGGTCGGGTCGTCGGCCGCGAACGCGGACGGGTCGACCTCCCTGCGGGCCTCGTCGAGCTTCTCGCGGACGTCGAACGGGGTGGTCCCGCCGGCCGGGTCGGCCCCCGCGATTGGGGCGGTCAGAGCGGGGATGTCGAGTGTCGGGTCGGGCGGCATCGCGGGTGTCGGCCCTGGGTGGGGATGGGCGGTCGCCGGCCGGCGGCGGTGCCGATGGAGAGTGCGGGTGACCGAAGTATAGATGGTATATTGTGGGTGAGCCGGGGGAAACCGCGCCCCCGCCCCGACGAACAACCCCTGTTGCCGGTACATCCCATGCCGTCGCCATCGCCGCTCTGGGGCCCGGCCGCCGCGGCCGACCCGGACGCCCCGCAGAAGTGGCGGGCGGGAGCCCGCCCGCGCCGGGCGGTCGACCGCGTCGGTGCGGCGCTCGCGGCCGCCGCGGCGGTGGCGCTCCTCACGGGGTGGGCGCTGTTCGTGTGGGTCGGGCGGTGGTACTCCCCCCCGCGGCCGGTCGGGGTCGTGGTCGTCGCCGCGGGGTACGAGACGAACCTCGGGGTGCGGCTCAACGTGTACGGGCGGCGGTCGGCCGAGCGGCTCACCGACGGCGGGAACCGCACCCTCCGCCCGGTCGGCCCGCCGCTCCGCCTCCGCGCCGGCGAGGACTGGGCGCGGGACCTCGACGCGGCCGCCGCCGGCCCGACGGTGCTCGTCTACTTCGCGCTGCACGGCGGGGCCGACGCGACCGGCCCGTACCTGATCTGCGACGACGCCGACACGCGCCTGACGGACCGGAACCTGGTCCGGGTCCGGGCCGTGATCGCCCGCCTCGCCGCGCTCCCGGCGGACCGCACCAAGGTGCTCGTGTTCGACGCGACCCACCAGCGGACCGACGTGGAGCGGGGGGCGTTCTGGAACGACTTCGCCCGGGCCCTCGCGGACCTCGACGCCGAGATCGCCGCGGTCCCGAACCTCGTGGTGGTCTCCGCCAGCGGCCCGGACGAGCGGTCGTGGGCCATCCCGGAGTACGGCGAGTCGGCGTTCGGGCACTTCTTCCGCAAGGCGCTCGCGGGGGACATCGGGGACCACCCGGGCGACTCGGTCGCGAGCCTCGACGAGGCCGTCGAGCAGACCGCGAAGCGGGTCCAGAACTGGGCGCGGTCGAACCGGGGCGTGAACCAGCGCCCGGTCCTGCTCCCGGCCGGGCCGGAGGGGGCCCGCCGGGCCGGCCGCGTCGTCCTCGGCCCCCGGGTCACGATCCCGGACCCGCCCCCGACGCCGCCGGCCCCGCTCCCGCCGGCGGTGACGGCGGCGTGGGCGACCGCCGAGGGGTTCGCGGCCCAGGCGTACCCGCCCGGCTCCTACGCCCCGAGCGAGTGGCGGCTGTACCTCGAACAGCTCCTCCGGTACGAGCACCTGGTCGAGGCGGACGACCACGAGAATGCCGCCCGGGTGCGGGCCGCGATCCGGGGGCTGGAGGAGCTCTTCCGCGCCGGGCCGGTCGAGAACCTCGGGTCGCTCGGCCTCGCGCTGCCGATGCCGGCCGCCATCGGCATTGATGACGCGCCGACCGCGGCCGCCCGAGCCGTCGCCGACGAGGTCCGCGACGCGACCCCGACCGAAGCGGCCAAGCGGTGGCAGGCGGCGCTGGCGTCGGTCGCCGGGAACCCGCGGGCCGAGGTGCTCCTCCGCCTCGGGGTCACGCGGCTGGTCCTCGAACAGGCCGCCGAGGACCCCGGGTTCCGGCGGGCCAAGGCGCTGCCCCTGCTGGCCGTGGTGCTCCCGCCGGTCATCGTGTCCCCGGCCGAGGTCGCGTTCCTCCGCCTCACGAGCCGCGACCTGCCGCAGCCCGGCCCGCCCGAGGACGTGCTGCGGCTGGCGCTGGAGACCCGGATGCTGGCCGAGCGGGTCGCGGTCTGGAGCCGCCCGGACGGGTGCGGGTACGCCGAGCGGATCGCCCCGTTCACCCGGTCCGGGGTCGGGGCCGGGGACCGCGAGCGGCTCCCGGCCCAGGACCTGCTGCTGTCGCCCGACCCGAGGAAGTGGGCCGACGCGAGGGCCGGGTTCTCGGCGGCGTGCGCGGCGTACCTCGACGCGGCCCGGGTCGGGAGCAGCGTCGCCCGCGCCCTGGCCGCCCGGGACCGCGCGTTCGCGGTCCTCCCGTTCGTGGCCCGCACCATCGCCACCCGCCAGCGGCCCCGGTCCCCGGACGAGGTGCGGAAGTGGGAGGAGTCGCTCGCCACCGCCGAGGCGGTCTGGGCCGACGCCCACCAGCTCGACCGCGACGTCCGGGCGGCCACCCTCGCCCCGAACCCGCACGAGCACGCGGGCGGGTTCGACGACCGGGCCGCGGCCGTTCAGGCGAACCTCGACGGGCTGGTCTCCGAACTCGTCTCGCGGTCCGAGTTCCTGTGCGGCGTGGACCTCCCGAGCGTGTGGCGGGACGCCGACGACGCGCTGAGCGTCCCGTTCCTGTCGGCCGACCTGCGGTCCCGGCTGATCGCGAACAAGCGGGCCGTGTCGTGGCGGTTCCTCACGCAGTCCAGTGGCGACGTGCTCCCCCCGGTGGCGGACGCGACCATGGCGACGTGGGCCGCGGACGAGTCGCAGCGGACCGGGCGGCTGGTGCTCGCGGCCGTCGGGCGGACCCGGTTCGACCGGTTCGCCGGCGACGCCGGGGACGGGTACGAGGTGACCGAGTTCCGGCTCCGCACGTTCCCGGTCGAGGCCGACGGGTGGAAGTCGCGGATGGCCGCGGGGGCCGCGTTCGTCCGGCGGTTCGACGCGGCCCCGGGCGTCCTCCGGGGGCTCCTCGACGAGGCCGCCGCCCGCACCGGGGACGGGCCGCTCGGGCCGCTCGCCGACGCCGACGCGCTGGCCCGCGTCCTCCCCGCCGGGGTCGCCCCGCACGAGGGGACCGACCCCACCGCCGCGTGCCGCCGCGCGTTCCTGTGCCGGCTCCTCACCCGCCTCGCCCACCGCACCTGGGAGGAGCACTGGTTCTCGTTCGACCCGGCCGACGAGCCGTACTACCGCCGGGCCGGGCGGCTGTTCGTCACCGACGCCGCGACCGGCGGCGACCCGGTCGCCGTTCGCGCGGTCCGCGAGTTGTTCGCCCGCCCCGGGGGGCTCGCGGTCCGGTTCGGCGACTCCGGCCTCGTGCTGACGACCGAGGCCGCGGTGACGGCCGCCGCGACCCTGGCCCCGGACGGCGAGCGGCCCGCGGTGCCGAGCGGCTGGGCCGTCTGGCGGGCCGACCCGGGCGCGGGGCTCGCGTGGGGCGGGCCGGCCGGCGGGCCGCCCCCGGTCGCGGTCGGCGACGCCCCCGCGGCGCTCACCGTCCCGCTCGTGAACCAACTGCTCGTTCCCAACGAGGACGCGCCCCCCGCGACGCCGGCCCCGGTCCCGTCGCGGGTCGCCGTCCACGCCCTGTTCCGCGGGCAGCGCATCGCGGGCACGCTCCCCGTGACGGTGTACCCCCGACCGGTCGTCGCCGAGAACGAGTTCCCGCCGCCGCGGCGCGCGAGCCTCGCGGTCCGTGCGCCGCAGGGGCTCATCGAGAAGTACGGGGCGGCGACCGGGGCGGTCGCGTTCGTACTCGACTGTTCGGGGAGCATGGGGGCACCCGAGGGCGAGCCGTTCGGCCCGACCGCGAAGTTCGCCCAGGCGGTGAAGGTGTTCGAGGAGGTGCTTCGCGACCTCCCGGCCGGGACCACCGTGAGCGTGTGGGCGTTCGGGCAGGCGACCGGCCCCGGGAAGACCGTGGACGACGCCGAGCGGACCATCACCCGCGTCGTGCCGCCCACCCGGTGGGACCCGGACGACGCAAAGGCGGCCGAGGCGCTCCTCAAGCGGGTCCGCTACCCGGCCCTGGAGCCGTGGAACGAGTCCCCGGTGCTGCGGGCGATGCTCGAGGCGCGGGCCGACCTGGACCGGGCGACGGGCTACAAGACGATGGTGGTGCTCACCGACGGGGCCGACAACCGGTACGAGAAGGACCGGGTCGTGAACCCGCGGGGGAAGGCGGTGCCGGCGGTGCTCCGCGACGAGTTCCGCGGCTCCGGCGTCGCCGTCCACGTCGTCGGGTTCCGGTTGCCGAAGGCCGAGGAGGCGCTCGTCCGCAAGCAGTTCGAGGCGCTCAAGGAACTGGACCCGCCGGGCTCGTTCACCCCCGCCGGGGACGTCGCGGAACTGGAGGCCGCGCTCCGGCGGGCGCTGCGGCGCTCGGTCCGCTACCAGATCCTGACGCCCGAGAGCGTGCTGCGGCCCGGCGTCCCGGACACCGGCCTCGCGGTCGGCGTCGCCGGCGGCGGGGACCGGTGGTTCGCCCCCGGGCTGCTCCCCGGGGCCGAGCGGGTGCGGGTGCTCGCGTCGCCGTACCTCGTTCGTGAGGTCGATCTCGCGGCCGGCGACCGGTTGCTGCTCGACCTGCGCGAGGACGCGACCGGCTTGCAGGTCGGCCGGGCCGCCTACGCCGCGACCGACTTCCCCGGCCGCCCGTGGGCCGCGGCCCGCGACTGGCGGGTGACCGTGGCCCAGAACCAACGGGTCGGGACCGGCACGTCCGCACTGGTGCTGATGGAGCGGGCGTTCGACCCGGCCGAGCGGACCCTCATCCAGCCGCGGCCGAAGCAGGTGTGGTTCGACCTCCGCCCCGCCGGGGACGGGCCGCCGGTGGCGGTGACGTGGGCGCACACCCCCGGCTACCCGGCGGCCGCGTGGTCGGTCGACACCCCGGGGTGGCCGGACCGCGCCGGCGGCGGCCCGGCCACCCCGGTCCTCACCGCGTGGTGGAACCCGGACCAGGAGCCGACCGTGGCGTCCCGGCTCGACCGCGGGATCGACTTCCGCACGCTGAGCGAGATCGGGGGCCGGAAGCTGTTCGCCGACGGCGACCCCGTGCGGGTTCTCGGTGCCGCGGTCGAGTCGCACGTCGTCGAGGTCGCCCCCGGGGTACGGGAGCGGGTCAGTTGCCTCGCGGTGCGCGTGGCGCACGCCCCGGGGAACCCCGTGCGGGTCCGCGTGAAGGGGCTCGCGCACGACGGGACCGCCTCGTGGTACTACCCCGCCGCCGGGCGGGCCACGGCGCTGTTCTGGCCGGTCGATGCCGCAGCCGCCGAGAGGCTGGCCGCGGTCGAGTTGGTGTCGCTCCGCGCCCTCCGGCGCGAGGCCGAGGCCCGGGGGTTCACGGCGACGTTCACCGACCTCCTCGCCCCCGACCCCGCCGACACCCGGCCCCCCCCGCCGCTCCCGCTCCCGTGAAGCTCCGACCCGCGCCACCCGAACCCCCGGCCGCCCGTGCCCGACCCGCTCCCCGCCGGAACTCCTGCACGGCGCCCGGCCGCTCCCGGTGCCCGCCGGTTCGCGGCCGCGGCGCTGACGCTCGCGCTGGCCGGGGCCGCGGTCGGCGTCGGGTCGTGGGTCCGGCCCCTCCCGGCCCCGTACTTCGTCCCCCTCTGGGTCACGCAGTACCGCAGCCGGGCCGTCCCGGACCGCTCGGAGACCGACGCGGACCGCGCCGCGGTGCAGGCCGCGGGGTTCTTCACCCGGCTCGCCAACAGCGATTCGAGCCAGGAGGGGCTGCTCCTCACCCGCGAGATCGACCAGCTCCAGCGGCTCGGGCCGAACGAGAACCTGGTCCTTTATTTGAGCGGGTTCGCGCGGGTCCGGGGTGGGGGCGACGTCGAGTTCATCCCGGCCGACGCCGACCCGCCCGGGGGCCGCGAGGGGCTGTCCCTGCGCGACGTGCTCCGGAAGGTGAAGGCCGCCGCGCCGCGGGCGAAGCTGGTCGTGCTCGACCTCGCGGGGCCGCCGCCCGACCCGCGGATCGGGTACCTCTGGACCGACCCGACGGCCCACGTGCCGGCGCTGGTCGCGGCCGTCGAGGCGGAGCACCGGGCCGCGCACCCGGCGGCGCGCCCGGACTGGCTCGTGCTGTGCTCGGCGAGCCCCGGGCAGACCCCGTTCGGGAACCGCGTGCTCGGCCGGTCGGTGTTCGGGTACTACTTCGAGACCGGGCTCCGCGGCGCGGCCGTGCCGTACGACCCGAGCGGCCGCGTCGGGCGGCGCGTGACGGTGCGGGGGCTGGCGGCGTTCCTCCGGTCCCGCGTGGACCGCTGGGTCCGGGAGAACGAGGGCCGCCGCCAGATCCCGGCGCTGCTCGGCGACGGGCCGGACTTCGACCTGGTCTCGGCCGCCGGCGGCGACACCCCCACGCCCGGGGTCGCGCCGGACGGCCCGGTGCTGGGCGGGTGGGACGCGCTCGCCCGGTGGCGGAGCGACGGCGGGCTGTCGGCGGCCCCCCGGGTCTACGTCCGGCTCCAGGACGAGCTCCAGGTGGCCCAGGCGGGCCGGCGGTTCGGCGCGGCCGACGACCGCGGGTTCGGCGACCTGGCCACGGACCTCGGCCGGTTCGACCGCGAGATGGCCGCCGCGCGCGCCGCCCCGAAGCGGCCGGTCAAGGTCGTGTCGCTCGCGCTCGCCCGCGTGTTCGGCGCGGCCGACGACCCGGCCGCGGGCGAGGCCACCGACGCGCTCCTCGCGGCCGGCCGCGACGCGGCCGCGCTCGCCCCCGCGGGGCGCGAGGCCGCGGTCGCCAAGGCGGTCGCCGGGTTCGTCACGGCGACCGAGGGGAAGCCCCCGTTCGCGGTCGAAGCGGCGGTCGTGGCCCGGGGCCAGATCGCGGCCGCCCGCCCGGCCGACCTCCTGCTCCTCGACCGCGCCCTGGCCGAGCGGAAGGTGCCGCTCGCGCACATCGAGGCGTACTTCCTCCGCCGCCTCGCCGAGTTGGCCCGGCGGGCGCCCGCGGACCAGTGGCCCGCCGAGGTCGCGCGGGCCGGGTTCGCGGCCGTGACCGCCTACGAGGCCGCCGCCGCCCGGCCCGACGCCCACCCGTGGACCGCCGCGGTCCTCAAGCAGGCGGCCGAGGCCCGGTGGGTGGGCGAGATCCTGTTGCAGTTCTGGGGCAGCGTGCCCCCGGGCGAGCCGGTCGAGCGGTTCCGCGACGCGGTCCGGTTGTCGTCGGCCGCGACCGCGTTCGCCGACGCCCACGCGGGCGGCCGCGCCGCCGCCGACGAGGCCGTGGCCGGGCTGGTCCCCGAGTCCACCGTGCTCGAGGACTTCCCGGACCGCGTGCCGCTCTGGAAGGCGCGGCTGCGGGCGACCGGCGACCTGCTCAAGCTCCTGGTGCCGCCGGCCGCCCCGCTCGACGCCACGGGCCTGCTCGAACAGGCCGACCAGTTGCGGCGGGCCGCCGCCGCGACCGGCGGGCTGACGGCCGCGATCGACCAGGTGACCGGCACCGCGGACGTGGACTGGGCCGTCGCCGCGGCCGCGGTCGAGCCGCCCCCCGCGGCGCTGATCCGCAAGATCGACTTCCTGTTCTCGCTCCCGCGGCTGAGCCCGGCCCGGCGGGCCGCGCTGAACCGGGCCGGGCTGGACCTGACCCGCCGGCTCGCCGAGCGCACCCTCGCGGCCGACCGGGCGGACGACGCGGCCGGGCACCGCACGCCCGTCGTGCTGTACGGCACGGAGGACGCGACCGCCGACCGGCGGGCCACGGCCGCACGGGCCGCGGTCCGGGCCGAGTGCAGCATCGCGATCCTCCGGTTCGCCGGCCTCCCGGCCGCGACCCTGGAGCCGCTCGACACGTTACTGGAGGCGGCCCGGCGCGGCGGGCCGGACGGGCCGGCCTGGGTGGACCTGTCCGCGGGGCTGGGCCGCGCCTGGGGCGACGGCCTCGACGACCTCGCCCGGGACGCGCCGGCCCCCGCGCTGGACGTGCTGGCGGTCCTCGCCCCCGCGTACATGCCGTCGCGGTACGACGCGACCGGTGCCGAGCCCCGGGTCGCCGCGCGGCGGGCGGCGTGGGCCGAGTTCTTCGGCTGGTCCGGGGTGGTCCACCGCCAGGTCGCGCGGGCCGGGTTCGACCGCGACTTCCTCGAAGCGGTCGCGTCCGCCGAACTCGCCGTCGGCACCGACGCGACCGTCCCGCCCCCGCTCATGACGTTCGACGACCCGCCCCCGCTCGTGCTGACCGCGGCCGGCCCCGCCGAGGTGCGGCTGGCGGTCCGGCACCCGGGCGGGGCCGTGGGCGAGCCGATCGCGGTCCGCGCGCTGCCGCCGGGCGACGCCGTCCGGGTCACCGCGGAGACGACGCCGTTCACCCCCGACCCGGCCGGGGGCGGCACCCTCGGCACGCTCGTCGTCCGCGCCGAGGTGGCGAACCCGGCCAGCCCGGGGCGCATTCCCGAGGGGGTGGTGATCGAGTTCCGCTCGGGCCAGCGGACCGCGTTCGTGGCGGTCGCGATCGACGGCACCCGGCTCGTGAACCCGGTCGAGATCGTCGTCGGCCGCTCCCCGATCGACCCGGTCGGGATCGGCGACGACGTGCGGGTCCGCCCGGGGGCCGGCGAGGCGCTGTACGTGTTCGTCCGCAACCGCGGCACCGCGAAGCGCGAGGTCGTGGTCCGGGCGGTTCCGCCGCTCGCGGGGGCCCCGGCGATCGAGGCGAAGGTCGCGGTCGGACCCGGCGAGACGCGCGCGGTCCCCTTCGCCGGTGCCGCGCCGCCCGCGGGCAAGCTCCCCACCGCCGCCCCGGCGTTCGACCTGCCCGGCGTGCTGCGGGTCGAGGTCGCGGACGCGGCCGACCCGGCCACGGTGGTCCAGTCCCGGACCCTGCGGCTCTCGGTCAGCGAGCCGTTCGAGTACGTGGAACTGTCGGCCGCGACGTTCGAACCGGTCGCCCCGCCGGCGCGGCCCGAGAACCGGCTCGCCGTGACCGTGCGGGCGCTCCGCGACCTGGGCGCGACCCCGTCGGTCGCCGCGCTGGTCGTCGATCCGTCGGGCGTCCCGGGGTTGCGCGGCATTCGTGCGGGCCGGTTCGCCGGCCGCGTCCCCGCGAACGGCGGCCCCGTCACGCTCGACGCCACGGGTCTCGTCCTCGACCCCGAGGCCCGGCGGCGGGGTCAGGTCAGCGTCACGGTCGACGGGGTCACGCGCGCGTTCCGACTGGGCGTGGACTTCGCCCGGACCGGCGACCCGGTCTCGCCCACCGTGGACGCGGCCCCGAACCTCGAACTCCGCGCCGCCCCGTCGCCGACCCCCGGCAAGTCGGTCGCGTTCCACATCGGCGCGGACCGGGCACCGCCGGGGGCCACGCTCGACGCCCGGCTCGTGCGGTCCGAGGCCGGCCGCGAACCGACCGACGAGGCCACTCGCGCCCTCCCCGCGTCGCGCCGCCGGACCGCGACCGTCGCCCCGGGGCCGGACGGCGGGCTCCACCTCGCCGCGGCGATCACCGACTGGGAGGTCGCGTGGGACGTGCCGCAACTCGTCGGCCGGCGAATGGTCGTCGCCCGGTTGCTCGCGGCCGACAAGACGGTCCTGGCGACGAAGGAACTCGCGGTCGTCCTCGACGACTCGCCGCCGACCGCGCCGGAGTTCCGCGGGCTACCCGAGCAGGTCAAGAAGGGGGCGGCGCTGCCGGTGACCGTGGAGGTGACCGACCCCGAGTCGGGCGTCGCGTCGGTGGCCCTCTTCGTCGGCAAGCCCGGCCCGGACGGGAAGCCGCCGGCGGGAACGACGATGATCCCCGCGGTGCGCTCGCCGTCCGACCCGGCCCGGTGGTCCGCCGTACTCCCCCTCCCCCGCGACAAACTCGGAACGGTCGACGTCTCGTGCGTCGCGGTGAACGGGGCCGGGCTCGCGTCTTCGGGGTTCGCGGCGGTCGAAGCGGTGGAGGCGCTGCCCGAGAAGCCGGCGGCGATCGCGGGGCAGTTGCGCGAGGGGACGCGGCCGCAGGCCGGGCTCGACGTGACGCTGTCCGACGCCCGCGGCACGGCGCTGTTCAAGGCCACCACGGACGCCGACGGCAAGTTCCTGTTCCCGGACCTCAAGCCCGGCGCGTACACGCTCACGGCCGAGAAGGTCGCGACCCGCCGCAGGGCGACCGCGACCGCCACCGCGACCGCCGGCGCGACCACGACCGCCGACCTCAACCTGTACCTCTCGCCGTGAGGCCGCGGCCGATTCGGTGTGCAACCAAGCCGGGCGAACCCTGAGCGCCAGCGAGG
>NZ_JBHYGG010000277.1:0-41218 GCF_051859125.1 Gemmata sp. | reverse complement strand
GATGGTAGCCAGGGGTGCGGCCCGCTTCGGGCAAACCCCTGGTCCCCGGCGCGACCCGGGCCGCCCCGGACCAGGGGTTGCGGTCGTCGGACTCACTCCACCAATGGCTACCATCCGCCGCCCCTCCGGGGCTACAAGCCGCGGTCATTCCTTGCCCAGCACCAAATCGACGACCCAGCACCCGCGGACGTGAACCTGCTGCTGGTCACGGCAGTGGTTCAGCACGTCGTCGCTGTCGCACCCCGCGTCTTGCAGCGCATCGGCGAGGATCGGCATCGCGCTGAAGTCCCGCGACTCGTACATCCCTTGCGCGATCGCGACCGCAGTCGACGTGCGCCACTTGGGCGAGAACACAACCGGCCAGAATGGATTCCCAATGACCTCGTGCATCAGATCAATGATGAACGGTATCGGGGCGATGGGGCTCATTGCCACCAGTTTCCGCAACGCCATCGCGACAGATCGGCGGTCGTCGGGGGGGAAGAGGATGCGCGTGAACCGCCAGTTGCCTGGACGGCTCTCCAGTTCGGCCCCGATTTCTTCCCAGGTGCGGGGCGCGTCCGCGACGGATTCGATGAGGTCGTAGCAGCACTTCGACTCCTCATTCCCTGCTTGCGTCTGACCGATCTTTACGAGCACGGCAGCCATCAATCGCAGCTTGCGGACCGAAGCGTAATCTTGCACGACCGCTAGTTGCCGCGGGTACGGGTCGCCTCGGTCGAGCCACTCATCTTCGGTCATGGCTGGGCCTCACGGGAGCAGGTCGGCGACGCGCACGGAGGCGGCCGGGGCGCTGTGCGGGGTGACCGCGTCGGCGTCGGTGAGGACGGCGTGCGAGCGGTACGCGGTGGCCCCGAGCGGTGCCGGGAGCGGATGCGGGTCGCGGAAGACGTGGAGCTGGCGGCCGTTCAGGTCGAGTACCCAGTACTCGGGAACGCCCGCGGTCGCGTACAACTCGGCCTTCGTCGTCAGGTCGAAGGACAGCGACGAGTCGGCGACTTCGGCGACTAACACCGCTCGCGTGGGCGTGCGGCCGGCGTAGTCGCGGCGGGTGCCGGTGACGACCGCGAGGTCCGGGCCGGGGTCGCTGTCGGTGCCGATGTCGAACCCCATCTGGTTGCGGACGTGGAACCCCGGGGCGAACGCGGCCCGCAGCCAGTCGTCGAGCAACCCGGGCGCGACGTCGTGCGGCGGGGCGGGCATCGTCATCGTGAAGACCTCCCCGCGAATCAGCATCGTCTTCACGCCGCGGAACAGCCCGGTCTCGCCGAGCGTGCGGTACTCCGCGATCGTCCACCGGTGCTGGGTCGGGCGGGCGGGAGCGAGGGCTCCCGAGGGGAACGGTGCCGCGGGCGGTGCGAACGCGGGCGTGGCGGGTGCGGGCGTCATGGCGGCCTCCTCACCCGAGGGTAACGTCATTCCTTGTCGAAGACCAGACCGGCGACCCCGGGAGTGGTGATCGTGGATTTAGGCGAGCGGGGGACGTGAGTCCCCCGGGAGGTGAGAATCGCGGTTCTACCGGGGGACTCACGTCCCCCGCTCGCCGAGACTCAGAAAACGAAGCCGCCCCGCCGGGTGGGCCGGTGGGGCGGTGGGTGGCGGCGACTTCTCGTGCGTCAGATCGCGCCGAGGGCGACCGAGCAGTTGTGCCCGCCGAAGCCGAAGCTGTTGGACAGGATCTTCCGCACGCGGACCTCGCGGGCCGTGTTCGGGATGTAGTCGAGGTCGCACCCGGCCTCGACGTCCTGGTGGTGCAGGTTGATCGTCGGGTGCAGCACGCCGTGCCGCAGGCTCAGGGCGCACGCGATGGCCTCGACGCCGCCGCTGGCCCCGAGCAGGTGCCCGACCATGCTCTTGGTGCTGGAGATCATCAACTTCTTGGCGTGCTCGCCGAACACGGCCTTGATGGCCTTGGTCTCGGCCACGTCGCCCAGGCCGGTGCTGGTCCCGTGGGCGTTGATGTACTGCACGTCGGTGTGGTTCCACCCGGCGTCGCGGGCGGCGGCCCGCATGGCCTCGGCCGCGCCGCTGCCGTCCTCGTGCGGGGCGGTGATGTGGTAGGCGTCGGCGGTGTTGCCGGACCCGCACACCTCGGCGTAGATCGACGCGCCGCGGGCCTTCGCGTGCTCGTACTCCTCGAGGACCAGCACGCCGGCCCCCTCGCTGAGCACGAACCCGTCGCGGTCCTTGTCGAACGGCCGGCTGGCCCGCTCGGGGTCGTCGTTCCGCTCCGAGAGGGCGCGGCAGGCGATGAACCCGCCGAGCCCGAGGGGCGTGATCGCGGCCTCGCTGCCGCCGGTGACCATGACGTCGGCCTGGCCGCTGCGGATCGCGGCGAGCGAGTCGCCGATGGCGTGCGCGGCCGACGAGCAGGCGGTGGCGACGGTCGTGTTCGGGCCGCGGAGCCCGAACTTGATCGAGATGTTGCCGCTGGCGGCGTTGGCGATCATCTTCGGGATCAGGAACGGCCCGAGGCGGCCCGGCCCGCGCTCCGCGAGCGTCTTGGCCCCGTCCTCGAGTTCGCTCAGCCCGCCGATGCCGCTGCCGAAGACGCACCCGCACCGGAACGGGTCCTCCTTGGCGAAGTCGAGCCCGCTGTCGCGGACCGCCTCCGCCGCGGCGACGATGGCGAACAGGGTGAACCGGTCCGACCGGCGGGCGTCGCGCGGGTCCACCGCGACGGCCGGGTCGAACTTCTTCACCTCGCCGCCGAACTTCACCTTGAAGACGGCGGTGTCGAAGAGCGTGATCGGCGCGATGCCGCTCTGCCCGGCGAGCAGCGCCCGCCAGTAGGTCGGCACGTTCAGCCCGAGCGGGTTCACGGTCCCCAGCCCGGTGATCACCGCCCGGCGGCGTGTCATGGGAGTGGTCACTTACTGCTTGCCCTTGTCCCCGATCGCCTTCTCGATGAAGTCCACCGCCTCGCCGACGGTCTTGATCTTCTCGGCCTGGTCGTCCGGGATCTGGATGTCGAACTCTTCCTCGAGTTCCATCACGAACTCGACGATGTCCAGCGAGTCCGCACCGATGTCCTCGATGAACGTGGTGGACCGCTTGACCTTCTCTTTGTCGTAGGCGAAGTGGTCGCTGACGATGGCGATCACGCGTTGCTCGACGGACACTTCTCGGCCCTCCGGACGGTGGCGCTGCGGTGGCACCGGTGGGCCACCGCGGGTCCCGCGGCCCGGGTCGGCTCCGACCGACCCCGCGGCATCTCTGGTATACTGCTCGCACGCCCCGGCTGGGAGTCCGGTGCGTGGGGGTGGATCTCGGCTCGCTTACGACCCTGGGGCAGACTTTACTGACGGGCGGAGGAAAAGGAAAGGCCACAGGGCCGCGCGGCGCGGCCGATTGGCGATTTACCCGGCTCACGCCGTGACGTTCCGGATGTCGGCCTTCCGGTTCACCCGCTTCAGCAGGCCCGCGAGCACCCGCCCCGGCCCGATCTCGTAGAACCGCTCCACGCCGTCGGCCAGGAGCGCCCGCACGGTCCCCTCCCACTGCACCGGCGAGAGCACCTGGCGCACGAGCAGGCCGCGGATCTCGGCCGGGTCGGTGTGCGGCTTCGCGTCGACGTTCGACCACACCGGCACGCCGGGCGCGGCGATCGCGACCCCCGCGAGTGCGGCGGCCAACTTCTCGTCGGCCGGCTTCATCAGGTGCGTGTGGAACGCGCCGGCGACCGCGAGCCGCACGGTGCGGATGCCGCCCCGGTCCACCGCGAGTTGCTCGACCCGCTCGACGGCCGCCAGCGAACCCGACAGCACCGTGTTCCCGGGGCACAGGTAGTTCGCGATCTCGAGCGTGCCCGCGGCCCGCGCCTCGGCGACCAGCGCCTCGATGTCGGCGACCTCGAGGCCCAGCACGCTCACCATGCCGGACCGGTTGGCCTCGGCGGCGTCCTGCATGGCCCGGCCGCGGGCCCGGACGACCTGGAGCCCGTCGTCGAAGCTCATCGCGCCAGCGAACACGAGGGCGGTGTACTCGCCGAGGCTGAGCCCGGCGGTCGCGACGACGCCCGCGGCCGCGTCCGGCTCGGCGATCTTGAGTTGCTCGAGGGCCGCGAGGCTGGCGACGAAGATGGCCGGCTGGCTGACGTCGGTGGCGTTGAGCCGGTCGGCCGGCCCGTTCACGCACACGCTCAGCAGGTCGTACCCGAGGACCGTGGTGGCCCGGTCGAACAGCTCCTTCGCCGCCGGAACCGTGGCGCACAGCGGCCCGGCCATCCCGACCGTCTGCGCGCCCTGGCCGGGGAAGAGGAACGCGGTCCGAATCTTGGCCCCGGCTTCTTTCGGGGCGGGCGCTGCCGACGGTTCCACCGTTGGGGACACTGTCTTCTCCGGGTTGTTCGTTGCGGCGACACCCAACCGGGGGCCGGCCGGGGTCAGGTCGACGAGCGGGGGCAGCGGCCGACCGGTCGCCAGTGTGTTCTCGCCCTCGACCACGCCGCCGGCGATGTACGTGACCGGGTCGGGCGGCCCACCCTGTTTGCGACGACGGCTCATGCGGCCCTCGCGATGTGGAGGTAATCGACGCCGAGAACCCGCCAGGTCGAGCGGCCGCCCCAGCCCCGGCGGACCCGCCTGAGTACCCGGACGGCGTACGTCCCTTCGCCGGGGACCAGGACGTTGAGCAGCTTGAACCCCTTGTCGAGAACCACGGACCCGCGGGCGCCCGCCGCGGCGAGGTCGAACCGGCGGAGGTAGACGAGGTCACGGGTGGTGCCGTCCGGGTTCAACCGGGCGACGGTGACGCGGACGGCCCCGGGAGCCCCGTCGGTGCCGAAGAACCGCACGAACAGTTCGAGTTTACCGACGGTGCGGGGGAACTCGGTGTCGGCGGGAACGGTGCGAAAGTAGTCCACGCCCAGCAGGTCGGACGTCGGGTTCGGGCCGTACTGCCGGGTCGTCGCGTTGACCACGCACAGTTGGACGCGGAGCCGGCCCATACCCGCTCACCCCCGGTCCGCGGGCCTCACTCGTCGGCCGGGAGCGCCCCGATCTCGGCGACGATCGCGTCGTTGACCTTCTCGCGGACCTCGCGGGCGGCGACGCCGAGGGCGTTGGCGATGGCCCGCTCCTTGGAGCTGCCGTGGCAGATGATGCACACGCCGTCGACGCCCAGCAGCGGCGCGCCGCCGAACGCGCTGTAGTGGTACTTGCCGAGCAGCCCCTTCAGCGCGGCCCCGCCCTTTTCCTTTTCCGCGTCGAGCGCCCCGATGACGTCCTGGTTCACCAGGTTCATGACGAACTCGAACACGCCCTCGCACAGCTTGAGGACGACGTTGCCGGTGAACCCGTCGGTGACGATGACGTCCACGGTGCCGCGGTGGATGTCGCGGCCCTCGATGTTGCCGACGAACTGGTCCCGGAGCGGGCCGCTGCGGAACAGCTCGAACGTCTTCTGGACGAGCTCGTGGCCCTTGCCCTCCTCCTCGCCGACGTTCATCAGCCCGATCTTCGGCTGCTCGATCCCGAGGATCTTGCGGGCGAAGACGGACCCCATGACGCCGTACTCGAGCAGGTGCCGGGGCTTGGGGAACACGTTCGCGCCGACGTCCACGATGATGCACCGGCCGCGGGCCGTCGGCATGATCGTGGCGATCCCGGGCTTCTGGACGCACTTGAGGAACTTGCGGGACTTGGCGGCCCCGGCGACGACGGCCCCGGTGTTGCCGGCGCTGACGAGGCCGTCGACGGCCCCCTCGGCGAGCAACTGCCAGCACCGGAAGATGCTCGCGTCGGGCTTCTTGCGGAGCGCCTCGACCGGCTTCTCCTTCATGTCCACGGCGACAGGCGCGTGGACGATCTCGATCCGCTCCCGGGGAACGGTCGCGGCCGCGAGGAGGGATTCAATTTGACCCTGGTCGCCGACCAGAACGGCGGTGAGGTCGGGGTTGGTGTTGACGGCGAGGACCGCGCCGGCCACGTTCGGGCCGGCCCCGTTGTCCCCGCCCAGTACGTCGAGCGCGAGCCGCATTGGCTTCTCACTTCTTCTTGTCGTCGTCCTTCACAACCGCCTCGCGGCCCTGGTAGAACCCGCACTCGGAGCACACACGGTGCGGGAGCACCGGCTCGTTGCACCGGGGGCAGAACTGGACCTGGACCGGGGTCAGGTGGTGGTGGCTGCGGCGGGTGCCCTGCCGGGAGTGGGACGTGCGCCTCTTGGGAACTGCCATCTGAATTCTCTCGAACAGACCAAAAGTCGGGGCAAGACGATCATGCTAGGACCGCCGCCCGCGCCCGTCAAGGAACCCGCGTGGCCGCGACCGCGTGCCGCCCGTCCGCCCGGGGCGTATCGTGAAGGGTAAGGTACGCCCCCACCCGGCAACGGACAGCCCGCCCCGGGGTTCTCGCACGGGACCGCAGCATGGACCACCTCTGGGCACCGTGGCGGATGTCGTACATCACCGCCCCCAAGGAAAAGCCCGCGGCGGCCACCGGCCCCGAGTGCTTCATGTGCCGGGCCGTCGCGGCGAGCACCGACCGCGAGAACCTCCTCGTCCACCGCACCGAACTGTCGGTCGTGGTGCTGAACCGCTACCCGTACAACAACGGCCACCTGCTCGTCTGCCCCCGCGCCCACAAGGGCCGCCTCGACGAACTGACCACCGACGAGCTGCTCGACCTGCAACTCGTCGCCCGCCGCCTGATCGGAATTCTCGAGAAGCGGATGCGGCCCGACGGGTTCAACGTGGGGTTGAACCTCGGGGCGGCCGCCGGCGCGGGGCTCCCCGGGCACCTGCACTGGCACGTCGTCCCGCGGTGGAACGGCGACGCCAACTTCATGGCCGTCACCGGCGACACCCGGGTCATCTCTCAGTCCCTCGACGCGCTGTTCGATCTGCTCTCGGAGGAACTGAAGGCGTAAAACGGTCCGCGGATCGCGACCCACGGGCCCGGGTGTCAAATGGCGAAGTCTCCGCTCTCCGTGGCCGACTGGCAGGCGTTCGAGGACGGCTGGCTGGCCCCCTACGCGATGCCGTCGCGGGCGAGCCGCGGTCGCCGGCACGCCGAGCCCGGCCACGAGTTCCGCTCGCTCTACCAGCGGGACCGCGAGCGGATCGTCCACTGCACCGCGTTCCGCCGCATGACCGGCAAGACGCAGGTGCTCGTCGCCAGCGTCAACGACCACCACCGCACCCGGCTCACGCACACCCTCGAAGTCACGCAGATCGCCCGCACCGTCGCCCGCCGGCTGCGGCTCAACGAGGACCTCACCGAGGCGATCGCGCTGGCGCACGACATCGGCCACCCGCCGTTCGGCCACGCCGGCGAGGACGCCCTCGACCTGTGCCTGAAGGACCACGGCGGGTTCGACCACAACCTGTACGGGCTGCGGCGGGTCGACGAGTTGGAGGAGCGGTACCCGCAGTTCCCCGGGCTGAACCTGTCGTTCGAGGTGCGCGAGGCGTTCGTCCAGCACAGCGGCCGGCTCGACGCGCCGGAGTGCGCCGAGTTCCGCGGCGCCGGCGGCCCGCTCCTCGAGGCCCAGGTCGCGGACGTCGTCGACTCGCTGGCCTACGACACGCACGACACCGACGACGCGCTCGGCCTCGGGTTCATCACGATGGAGGAACTCGCCCGCGTCGACCTGTGGGCCGAGGCGACGCGGCGGGTCCACGGGCACACGCCGGGGCTGAGCGGGCAGCCGCTGCGGGTCGCCGTCGTCCGCGAACTGCTCGCGTGGCAGGTCGCGGACCTCCTCGAAGAAACGACGCGGCGGCTCGAACAGTTCCGCATCCGCTCGCCCGAAGACGTGCGGGCCGCGAAGGAGCCACTCGTCGCGTTCTCGCCCCGGGTGCGGGACCTGAAGGCCGGGCTGGAGCGGTTCCTCCGCTCGCGCGTGTACCGGCACCACCGTGTTCTCCGGATGACCGCCAACGGCACCCGCATCCTGCAGGCGCTTTTCGCGGAATACGCCCGGAGTCCGGAACTTCTCCCCGAGAAGCACCTTCGAAGGTGGATCGGGGCCAGCGAGGTGATCGGCCCCCCGCCCCCCGACTGGGTGACCGCCGCCCGCAACCCGCTCGGGTGCCTGGAGTCCGTCGTCGGCGACTACCTCGCCGGAATGACCGACCGGTACGCCCAACTGGAGTACCGGCGTCTGTTTTTGCCATCGACTGAACTGTAAGATCAGGGATTAGGAGGCTGGTGTCAGGGTTTTGGCCTCCGCACCGCGGCCCGGCCGCCCCGCGGACCCGCACGACCCGACGACCCCCCGGCTCACGACCACGAGAGGCATCCATGTTACTTTGGCTGATCCGCGGGGCGTACGTCGCCCTGATCGCTGGCATCGCCCTGTTCGCCGCGACCCTGGTGATCCCGCAGGAGGGGCAACCGGTCGGCGCGAGCGTGGTGCTGGCCCCGCTCAGCATCCTCGTGCTCGGCGGGTTCGTCCTCTTCTACGACCTGCGCGAGAAGCAGAAGCAGATGACGACCATCTCGGCCGTCTACTTCGGGATGCTGCTCGGCCTGCTCCTCGGGTTCCTGTTCGCGATGGGCCTGGAGCCGGTGCTCGAGACGGCCTTCGGGATGCCGCCGCCCGTGCTGAAGTTGACCCGGGTGATGATTACCGTGGTTTGCTGCTACGTGACGGTTTCAACGCTCCTGCAGACCAAGGACGAGTTCCGGTTCATTATCCCTTATGTCGAATTTGCCAAAGAGGTGAAGGGCGGCCGCTCGCTGGTGCTCGACACGAGCGTAATCATTGACGGCCGGATCGCGGACGTGTGCGATACTCGACTGATCGACACGAAGCTCATCGTGCCGCGGTTCGTCCTGCAGGAGCTGCAGGCCATCGCCGACAGCTCCGACAAGCTGAAGCGGAACCGCGGGCGGCGCGGCCTGGACGTCCTGAAGCGGCTCCAGTCCAATCCGAAGATCGAGCTCCAGATGCACGACGGGAACGTGGCCGAGCTGCGGACCGGCGAGCGGATCCGCGTGGACGAGCGGCTCGTGCTGCTGTCCAAGGCGCTCAACGCCCGGGTGGTGACCAACGACTTCAACCTGAACAAGATCGCGCAGCTCCAGGGCGTCGACGTCATCAACCTCAACGAGCTGGCCAACGCGATGAAGACGGTGGCGCTGCCCGGCGAGGCCATGAGCGTCCGCATCGTGAAGGCCGGGGACCAGCCGGGCCAGGGCGTCGGGTACCTGGAGGACGGCACGATGGTGGTGGTCGAGGCGGGCCGCCCGCTGATCGGACAGGAGGTCATGATCGTGGTCACCAGCGTGCTCCAGACGCCGGCCGGGCGGATGATCTTCGGCCGCCCGGACCAGCGGACCAGCGGGTCGCACACGCCCCTGCCCGGCGGGGTCGGGGTGGCCGGCGGCGCGCCGGGCGACTCCCGGAACTCCGCGACCGACGCGACGAAGACGACCGAGCCGGGCGGGAAGACGTGAGCTTGAAATTCGAAGCACGAAGCACGAAATCCGAAAGGAAGACACGGGTTCAGTGCTTCCTTTCGGATTTCGTGCTTCGTGCTTCGAATTTCGGGGCAACGCCCCGCACACCGAGGGGTTCACCATGATTCGCGCGCTGTTGTTGGGCACGTCTCTCGCGGGGGTCGGCGCGGTCGGGTGGGTCGCCGCCCAGTCGCCGAGCGCCCCGCTCTCCGAGGGCAAGAAGGGGGCGCCCCCGCCCGAATCATCTTCGCTGCCGCCGGCCGCGTCCGACGTCGAACTCGTCGAGCGGGTCATCACCGCCCGCCGCGAGTACGAGGCCAGCCTCAAGGCGCTCCACGAGCACTACGTGCGCCACGGCGACAAGCTCCGGAACCAGTGGACCGAGCAGGAGCTGATGGGGCACCACATGCTCTTCAAGCCGTCGTACAACCTCGACGTGAAGGACGTGCCGCCGCCGAGCCTGGAGGCGAAGGTGAACGTCCGCGAGGCCAACGAGCTGTACCGGATGGCGATGGAGTACAAGGGCAAGGGGCTGGGCAGCGACTACGTGCTGAACCAGCGGCGGGCCGAGATCCTGTTCCGCGAGATCCTGGAGAAGTACCCGAACTCGGACAAGATCGGCGACGTGGCGTACCAGCTCGGCGACCTGTACGAGGGCCGGGCGTACAAGCAGTACGACCGTGCCGCGAAGTACTTCGAGCGGTCGTTCCAGTGGGTCCGGGGCTCGCGGACCGACGCCCGGATCCGGGCCGCCACGCTCTACGACCGGCAGCTCAACGAGCGGGCCAAGGCGATCGAGCTGTACCGCGACGTGCTGGCCCACGACACCGACCCGGAGCGGCTGAAGCTGGCCGAGCGCCGCCTCTCTGACCTCTCCGGTCAGCGGAAGTGACCGCCGACAGGCAGGCACCGGTGGGCGGTCCGCGTCGGTCGCGACGCGGACCGCCCAGCCCGTTCGCGCTCAGCTGAAATCGACGCCACGCTCCCTGTTCGAAATGTCTGCGCTACCCAACCGGGGATAGATCGGTTGGGTAATGGCTTCGCGCGGCGTGCTCCTCGTAGGGTATTGCGTCGAGCTTCGGGTCCTTCCGTCCGTGCCACGCCCGGTTGAGGTGGGCGAACACGTGACCAAGTTGGATTGCAAAGTCTTCCTCCCCAATCCCACCGGCGGCTTGCATCTGGGCGAGCAGGGCGCCCAAGTGCTCGTGGGCATCGGCCAATTCGTACCCGAGCATGGCCCAGGCGACCGGATGTTCCTCCTGCGACAACATCGCTCAAAGCCCTCCGCCGAACGCGAGGCACGCCCGGATGTCGGCGGCGGTGAGGTACGGGAAGTCCTCGAGCACCTCGGACTCGGTCATGCCGGCCGCGAGGTACGAGAGCACGTCGCCGACGGTGATCCGCATGCCGCGGACGCACGGCCGCCCGCCCCGCTTCCCGGGCTCGATGGTGATGCGCGCTCGCCAGTCGTCGGGTGTCATGCTCGGCCTCCGGGACCTGCGGCCATCATCCCACGTGGCCGACCGTGCCGGGATCAGTCCTCCGCCGCCGGTGCCTGCGGGTCGGGTTGCAGCACGATCGTCCGCGGGAAGCTCGCCCACTCTCGGGCCTTGAACTCCTTGCGGTAGGGCTCGTACCCGTCCGCGGTGGCGGTGACCACGAGCGGGACGTCGAACGGGGCGTGGGTCAGCGAGATCGAGTACCGCCCGAACTCGTCGGTCGTTGAAGCCGGTCCGCGGGGCGGGAGGTCCGGTTCGATCAGTCGCACGCTGGCCCCGGCGATGGGCTTGCCGTCCGGCCCGACGACCTCCCCGCCCAGGCTGGTGTGGCCGTCGCACCCGGCGACGAGCAGGAGCAACCCCAGGCCGATGCCGGCGGTGCGATTCATCGTTTGCGCTCTCTGTTCGGTGTCCGCGAGGTGAGCCGCTGACCGCCACGACAGTACGAGCCCGAACCGTGCGGCGTATTCCCGCTGCGGCCGGGAAGGGCCGCGCGGCAAAAGGAGTAGCGAACGCCGTCTACCGTTCCGACGTGCACTCTGACGTGCAGCCTACGGCACAAGGAGTGAGCCTGTGGTTGGGTGACGGCTGCGGCCTTGAGCGCCGGTCAGGTCGGCTTGGACGCCGACTAATAGATCTGCTTGCGAACGGATCGTGCCAACCTTCGACCGGAACTCAGGCTGAGTCGCTCAACGAACGTCCCAAACGAACCGCGGCTGACGACTTTAATTGTCCCCCCTTCAACCCACACGAACACACAGTTCATATAGCTTTTGTGGAACGTCACACCCAGTCCCGCGCACCTTTGCTCCCAAACAAGGTCACCATCCCGATCGTACCTTTGAAGCTCAACGCCACTATCGGTGTGTTGGCGGTAGCGGAACTCCAAAACGCCGCCGTCCGGGAGATCGAGAGTCCCTTTGGTTTGAAAGACATCCGGGTCAGGCTGACGATTCGCCAGGTCCGTGAGTTTCTCTCCGTCCTCGGGGATTCGCTCATTGTCACGGAGTAACAACTCGTAAGGGTCCCACAACAAGAACCCGACGAGGCAGAGCGCGGGGACAACGACAAAATACCGCGGTACGCGCTGCCAGCGGGGAAGCCGCGCCCAGACGTCGTGGTTGTTCATCACACCACCCTCACGATAATCGTGGCCCGTGTGAGGTGCGACGCCCCACGGTGCGGCTCGGCCGCAGAGCCGGCCTCGACGCACCCTACCCCGACCCCCACTCTCGCGGTCACGCGGTGAAGAGCGACTTCACCTTGTCGAGGCCCACGCGCTCGCAGTACGAGCCGAACAGTTCGTCGCCGGCGCGCTCGGCCTTGAACGCCGCGAACACCTTCGACAGCCGCGGGACGATCTGCTCGATCGGCACGCTGTCCTGGACCTCGGCGTTCAGCCGCCGGCCGAAGCTGTCGCCGCCGATGTACACCGTGTACTTCGTCCCGCCGCGGCCCACGAGCCCGATCTCGCTCTGGTACGGCCGGGCGCACCCGTTCGGGCACCCGGTCATGCGGACGCTGATCGGCTCGCCGCCCAGCCCGAGGTCGGTCAGCACCGTTTCGAGTTGCCGCACGACGCCCGGCAGCGAGCGCTCGCTCTCGGTGATCGCCAGGCTGCACGTCGGGATCGCCGGGCACGCCATGCTCCACTTCTGCACCATCGGCAGCGAGCTTTCGCGCGGAATGCCGTACTCGGCCAGCAGCGCGTCGACCGCCGGCTTGTCGGCGGACGCGACGCCGCACAGGAGGACGTCCTGCTGGGTGGTCAGCCGCACGTCGAGCTTGAACCGCGACACGATCTCGCGGAGCCCGGCCCGCAGCCGCAGCCCGCCCTCGTCCTTGATGCGGCCGTTCTCGACCGACACGCCCAGGAACCACTTCCCGTCGCCCATGCCGTTCCAGCCCAGGTGCAGGTCGAGGCCGGTGATCGGCGCGTGCCTCGGCTCGCGCCGCGGGTGCTTGAAGTAGTCGCCGTAGAACAGGTCGCGGAACTTCTCGACGCCCAGGTCGTGGACGACGTACTTGAGCCGGGCGCGCTTGCGGTCGGAGCGGTTCCCGTGGTCGCGGAACAGCTTCACCATCGCCTCGGCCGCGGGCACCACCTCGTCGAAGTGGATGAACCCGATCGGCTGCGCGAGCAGCGGGTACGTGTCGGGCTTGCTGTTGGTCTGCCCCTGCCCGCCGCCGGCGTAGAGGTTGTAGCCGATCGGCTTGCCGTTCTCGGTGATCGCGAGGTAGCCGAGGCAGTTCGCGAGGATGTCGGTGCAGTTGTCGTCCGGCATCGCGAACGCGATCTTGAACTTCCGCGGCAGGTACGTCGCGCCGTAGAGCGGCTCCTCGTCGAGCTCCGGGTTCGGGAGCTTCTCGCCGTCGAGCCACACCTCGTGGTACGCCTGCTTGCCGGCCTTCGGGGTCAGCGCCGCGGCGACCCGCAGGCAGTCGTCCATCTGCTGCTTGTGGACCGCGTCGCCGATCGGGGCCGGGCACGCGAGCACGTTGCGGTTCACGTCGCCGCAACCGCCGAGCGTCGTCAGCAGCGTCTTGTTCACGCCCTGGAGCAGCGGCTTCATGCTCGCCTTCATCACCCCGTGGAACTGGAAGCTCTGGCGGGTGGTGATGCGGAGCGTGGAGTTCCCGTACTTGCCGCAGAGGTCGTCCATTGCGAGGTACTGGTCGGCGGTGAGCTTCCCGCCCGGGAGCTTGAGCCGGATCATGAACATGTACGCCTTGCCGACCCCGGCCTTGCCGCGGGTCTTGCGGGCGTCGCGGTCCTCTTGCTGGTAGCTCCCGTGGAACTTGATGAGGCTCTTGTTGGCCTCGCTCAGGTGGTCGAGGCTCGCGTCGGCGAACTCCTCGGCAAGCGTGCCCCGCAGGAACTTGCCCTCGATCTTGTGCCCTTCGACGGGGGACAGCTTCGGCTCGGTCGCGGTCTCGGTCGGAGTCGCTGTTTCGGTAGACATCGCCCAATCCAGAAAGTGACGGGTCGGGAGCGGGCCCCACCGGGGGCCGTTGCGGGCGGGTGCGGCGGGGCGTTCTTCCTGTTAGTTGTAGCCCGCCAGCCGAAATCCGAAACCCCAAGTTCATGAACCAACTCATCTATCACCGCCCCATGGGGCGGAAGCACGAAATTCGAAGCACGAAATCCGAAAGGGAGAGCCAACCCTCGCCGTACCGCTCTGCAGTGTGGCGAGGGGGTTGGGGCGGTTGGCGGACCCTGTCTTCCTTTCGGATTTCGTGCTTCGAATTTCGTGCTTGTGAAGCTGGGCGGTTGCTGCGGCGCACCGCAGGCGCGAGTCGGGGTTGTGGCGGACGGCACGCGGGTTCGCTGAAGCCCCCAAAGCGCCGCGTCCGATGGTGGGTGTGCATCGCGCCGGAGCCGTTGCCGGCCGCTGATTCCGACACATGGGGATGCCACACCGTGAGTGTACCGTCCGCATCGTCCCTCCTCTCCCTCGGGTTCCTGACGGCGCTCCAGGAGCCGTCCGGGTGGGTGGGCGGCTACCTCGTCACGAACAGTTGGGGCCGGCCGCTCGAGTTCCGCCTGACCACCGCCGTGCAGCCGAACCGCGTGCAGGCCGCGCTGTACGGCCCGACGCTGACCGAGTACGTCCTCGCCGACCTGATCGGAAAAGCGCTGGTGGAGAAAACGGCGGCGAAACCCGATCTGATTGTGACGGACGTGCCGCTCGCGCTGGCGCTGCGGTCCCGGGTCGAGGTGCCGGTGGTCGCGGTGAAGACCGCCGACGCGGCAGCGCCCGCCGACGCGGTCCTGCTGTCGCACGCCCGGTCGACCCTGGGGCTCCTGCTCCCGGGGAAGTTCGCGGGCGACCAGGCGGCGCTGCTCAAGCTCCTGGAGCGCGTCGACCCGGCGGTGGACCTGGCCGAGCCGTTCAGCCGGATCCGCGAGGCCGTGGCCGAGGCGCGCAAGATGGGGGTCACGAACCGTGCCGCTTGAGGACGACGATAGGCGAGCGGGGGGCGTGAGCCCCCCGAGGTCAGGAGCAGCCGACGAACAAGGGGGGCACACCCCCCCCGCACCCCCCGAGGTGGACGTTCTCGAAAACGACCTGTCCCTGCTCGCGGACGTGCGAACCGACGGCCGGTTCGACCGGCCGCTGGAGCCGAACGTCCGCGAGACGCGGCTGCTCACCGACTCGCCGTGGGTGCGGTCGGTGGGTCGGCTCGAGCTGAGCGTCGGCACCGAGGGGTGGACGTTCCCGGCCCCGCCCGTCGAACTCCCGCCGCCGGCCCCGAAGGTCGCGGCGGAGCCCGCCGAGGGAAGGCACGCCGCCAACCTCCCGCAGCTCCCCGACAAGGACACGGTCCAGAAGCAGCGGGTGCGGGTGAAGCCGACCGCCGACATGGTGATGGTCAAGGACCGGCTCCTGTGCCTGCTCCAGCCGCCGCTCGACGGGCTGTTCGACGGCCGGTCGCTGGAGGTGCCGTTCGCGCCGTTCCCGTACCAGCTCGAGGGCATCCGGTTCCTGATGCCGCGGACCGCGGCGCTGCTGGCCGACGAGATGGGCCTGGGGAAGACGGCCCAGATCATCCTCGCGCTGCGGCTCCTGTTCCACCAGGGGGCGATCCGCCGCGGGCTCATCGTGTGCCCCAAGCCGCTCGTGTTCAACTGGGCGCGCGAGCTGAAGTCGTGGGCGCCCGACCTGCCGTTCGAGACCATCGAGGGCGACCCCGAGCGCCGCCGGACCGCGTGGTTCACCTCGAACTGCCCGCTCAAGTTGGTGAACTACGAGACCCTGTCGCGCGACGCGGAGCAGTCGAGCGACCCGCGGGTCCGGTTCGACGTGGTGGTGCTCGACGAGGCCCAGCGGATCAAGAACCGCGACTCGAAGACGGCGCAGGTGGTGCGGGCGATCCCGCGGGACCGGAGCTGGGCCATCTCCGGCACGCCCATCGAGAACCACCCCGACGACCTCGTGAACCTGTTCGCGTACCTCGACCCGGGCCGCATCCCGCCCGACACGCCCCCGCGGCGGCTCCAGCAGCTCACGTCGGACTGCATCCTGCGCCGCACCAAGGACGTCGTGCAGTCCGACATGCCGCCGAAGGTGATGCGCGACCTGGAACTGGAGCTGACCCCGGCCCAGCGGGCCGCGTACACGCTCGCCGAGAAGGACGGCGTGGTCCACCTCAACGCCTTGGGCGACACGCTCACCGTGCAGCACGTGTTCCAGCTCGTGATGCGGCTCAAGCAGATCTGCAACTTCGACCGGCTCACCGGCGAGAGCGCCAAGCTGGAGCAGCTCGTCACGGACATGGAAGAGGTGGCCGAGAGCGGGCAGAAGGCGATCGTGTTCTCGCAGTGGGTCGAGCCCCTGCACACCATCGCCAAGGCGCTCGCCCGGTACAACCCGCTGGAGTACCACGGGAAGATCCCGCAGGCCGAGCGGACCCCGATCCTCGACAAGTTCAAGTCCGACCCGAAGGCGCACGTGCTGCTGATGAGCTACGGCACCGGGAGCGTCGGGCTGAACCTCCAGTTCACGAACTACGTGTTCCTGTTCGACCGGTGGTGGAACCCGGCGATCGAGGACCAGGCCATCAACCGGGCGCACCGGGTCGGCCAGAAGAGCACGGTGACGGTGACCCGGTTCATCGCCCGGGAGACGATCGAGCAGCGGATCGCGTCGGTGCTGGACGCGAAGCGGAAGGTGTTCAACGACCTGCTCGCCAACGCCGAGAAGCCGGAGGCGCTGGGGCTCAACGAGGAGGAGATCTTCGGGCTGTTCGAGATCCGCAACCGCCCCAAGCGCGCCGCGTAGCCGGCCCCCTGAGCGGTTCGGGTGCGGGGCGGCGTGCCGGGGACCCGCGTGCGCCACCCGCCACCCGCCACCCGCCACGCGGCCCGTCCGTCGGCAGTCGTCATTTCGCGTCGCTGAGTTGGATCGTCATCTCGTTGACCCCCGGCTTCAGCTCGAACGGCTGGTTCTTCAGCGGCCGGAACGCCTCGGCCTTCCCCTTCTCGCTCTTCACGACGAGCGTCGCCCAGTACTTGCCGACCTCGACCGGGTCGGCCTCGGTGCGGGCGTACGAACCGCCGCCGACGGCCGGCAGGTCGGAGAACGCGCCGGCCCCGCCGTCCACGTAGATCCGCAGCGCCGACTTCTCGCCGGGCCTGTCGGTGTACGGCGACCCGTCGGGGTTGGTGACGGTGAGCTTCACCGGGGTCTTCACGGGCGGCGGCTCGGTCTTCGGGCCGCACCCGAGCGCAAGGCACAGGGCCGCGCCCACGAGGGCGCGGCGAGCGGAGCAGGTCGGCATGGGAATGGTTCGCGTCGGTAAGGAACGGGCGACGGAGTGTCAGTCCTGGAGGTCGGTCTCGCCACCGTTCCAGGTGATGTAGGCGATCAGCGCCGAGCCCGAGACGCGGTTGCTGATCGGCCGCACGCTCCCGTCGCACATGCCGAACAGCCCCATGCCGCTCGCGTACGGCGAGCCCCACTTGTAGACCGTGTACTTCGTCACGTCCGTCGACTGGTTGTCGGGGATGATGCCGTAGCTGCCGACGTGCCACCCCGGCATCGGGTGGCGGATCCCGGGGACGACCACCGGCGCCCCGGCCGAGAGGTTGGCGATGAAGTCGATCTCGCCGCTCGTGGCGCACCGGACGGTGCCGCTGCCGGAGGCGTCCGGGTAGCCCCACGTCGCGTTGATCGGCAGGTCGAACTGGGCGAACGTGCCGTCGGGCTTCACCCCGCGGGTGGCGTACATCACCGCCGGGAGCGACTTGATGCCGGCGAACACGGTGGTGCTGGTGCCGTCGCCCGAGGTGATCTTGCCGAGGGTGTTCGAGTACCTCGAGTCGTTCAGCGTGTACCGGGGCGACGCGCCCGCGCCGTTGTCCTTGACGCTCGCCGACCACCCGAGGAGCAGGCCGTTGCCGGCGTAGTCGGTGACCGGGCCGTTCGCGGCCGCCCCCGTGACACCGGGGAGCGCGGACACGACGCCGGTGCCCCCACGGGCCGGGTCGAGGAACGTCTTGATCGGCACGGTGTACACGTAGTTCGTGTACAGGTTGTTCTGCTCGATGAACGGGAGGACCTTGAACATCCAGCTACAGTTCTCCGCGTTCGTTGCGTTCGCGGCCGGTGCGGTCCGCCACCCGCCGTCGGTCGGCAGGGTGCCGCGGGCGTCGTGGTAGCTCTGCGCCGCGAGCGCGATCTGCTTGAGGTTGTTCTGGCTCTGGGACCGGGCGGCGGCCTCGCGGACCTTCTGGACCGCGGGCAGGAGGAGCCCGATCAGGATGGCGATGATGGCGATGACGACCAGCAACTCAATGAGCGTGAACGCCGAGCGTGCGGTCCGCATGGCATGAGTCTCGGGGCGATGGGGAGAAATTGTGGCCCGGCCGGGCGCGCGACGGCACGCGCGAGACGTGGACTCGTCGGCGGATCACCCGGCGACGAGCGAATAGCCCGACCGCCGCGGCGTCCCACGGTGCCCTGCGGGCAGAAGTGAAGATTCTTTGAGTTCGGTGTCCGGGGAACCGACAGACGGGCACAACGGACGGGCCGCCCGGCGACCACCAGGGCCGCCGGACGGGTTCACAACTCCGAATTCCGCGTTCCGCACTCCGCGTTCCGGGTCAGTCGCCGCCGCCGTAGTCGGGCTCGGGGTAGCCGTCGTCGCTGTACGGCGAGTACCGCCGCAGCGGCCACGGGACCGCGACCGGGGTCTGCGCGTCCGGGGCCGGCGACGCGGCGCGTGCGGGGATCAGCTTGAGGCGGATGGGGAGGCTCCCGCCGCCCGGCCGCTCGATGTTCACCGACACCTCTTGCTCTTCCGTCAGCAGGAAGCCAACGGGCACGACGACCCGGAGTTCACCAGTTGCGAGATCGACCATGGGGCACCCTCTGCGATAAGAGATGAGAGGTGGCGACGCCGGTTCGGGGCGTCTTCACGCGGCGGCACGGCCTGGGCCGGTCGCCGCACTGGGCGAGGCGTTGTGGGACGGCAGGGAGAGGAGTCCCGCCGTACAGAAGTCCCACGGTGACGGGTACTCAAAAGAATACCATCGCCGCGGCCGGGTGGGAAGCGCCCCGGGCGATTTTTCGGGACGGCGCGTCTCGGGTGGGCTCGGTCCGGTCACAGGAACCGTAGAGCGTGTGCGGCCCCACAACGGCCGGGTGCAGCGGAAATGCGGGAGGAAGCGCCGCGCCGGGGACGACTGGGACCGCGTGGCGGACGTGGGCGAACCGGGGGAGTGGTCCGAGTCGCCGCGGTTGCGCCGCTCACGCGCCCCCCGGCCGCCGCGGCGGTGGGCCGGGTGGCACGAAAGTGACCAGGTTCCGCGGCGGCCGCGTTGCGTGCGTCGGCCCATGTCGCGGCTATACTTGACGTTAGCGGGCCGTGTGGTATCACACCACCAACTACTCCGGCCGCTACAAAACCCGAGGGATCGCCTACATGGCTCACGTCGTCACCGCCCCCTGCCACGACTGCAAGTACACCGACTGCTGCGTCGTCTGCCCGGTGGAGTGCTTCTACCAGGACGAGAAGATGCTGTACATCGACCCGGTGGACTGCATCGACTGCGAGGCGTGCGTCCCCGAGTGCCCGGTCGAGGCCATCTTCTCCGAGGGGAACGTCCCGGCCCAGTGGAGCAGCTACGTCCAACTGAACTCCGAGCGGGCCGCCGCCCTCAAGGCCGCCGGCGGCGACGCCCACATCACCGAGAAGCAGGACGCCAAGGAAGGCCCGGAGTGCAAGAAGAAGTGACGTTCGTGTTTAGTGTTTAGTGTTTAGTGTTTAGTGCCAGTGTGGTTGGTGATCGGTGCTGCGGCCTACACTTGAGGTGGGTACCGGGTGTAGATGCATCCCAGGGCCGGACTAAACACTAAACACTAAACACTAAACACTCTCCATGACCGGTCTCCTCCTCATCCAGCTCGGCACCCCGGACGCGCCCACGTACCGCGGCCTGGTCCCGTACCTCCGCCAGTTCCTGTCCGACCCCCGCGTCATCGAGGTGCCGCGGGCCATCTGGCTCCCGCTCCTGTACCTCCGCATCCTCCCGTTCCGGTCCGGCGCGTCGGCCGCCAAGTACCGCCGCGTCTGGGACGCCGAGACCGGCTCGCCGCTGCTCCACTACACGAAGCGGCAGGCGGACCTCGTGCAGCAGCAGTTCCCCGACGTGCCCGTGCGGTTCGGCATGATGATCGGCAACCCGCCGCTCAAGCGGGTGCTGCACGAGATGATCGAGTCGGGCGTCGACCGGGTCGTCGCGCTGCCGATGTTCCCGCAGTACTCCGCGACCACCAGCGCCAGCGCGACCGACGTGCTGTTCAAGGCGCTGATGGGCGAGCGGCGCGTGCCGGCGGTCCGCGTGGTGCCCCCGTACTACGACCACCCGGCGTACCTCGACGCGGTCGCCGCCGCGATCCGCGACGACCTCGCGAAGCTGGCGTGGGAGCCCGAGCACTTCGTGGTCAGCTTCCACGGCATCCCGCAGAGCTACGCCAAGAAGGGCGACCCGTACGCCACGCACGTCGTCCGCACCACGCAGGCGCTCGTGAAGCGGATGGGGTGGCGGCGGGACCAGTGGACGCAGACGTACCAGTCGCGGTTCGGCCGGGCCGCGTGGCTCAAGCCGTACACCGACGACGTGCTGGCGAACCTCGCGAAGAAGGGCGTCAAGCGCGTGTACGTGGCGCTGCCGGGGTTCACCTCCGACTGCCTGGAGACGATCGACGAGATCGGGCTCGAGAGCCGCGAGGTGTTCGAGCACGCCGGCGGCGAGCACCTGAAGAACGGGACGTGCCTGAACGACCACCCCAAGTGGATCGAGGCGATGGCCCGCATCCTCCGCGAGGAGGGGACCGGGTGGCTGAAGACTTGAGGTCTTGGCGAGCGGGGGGCGTGAGCCCCCCGAGTTCTTCGTTTCGCGCATTACTCGGGGGGCTCACGCCCCCGCTCGCCTCGGTCAGAGGCACACCCGCGGCCGACAGCGGTGTCCACGGGCGGAACCCGCGGATACTGTTCTCCTCTGGCCTCCCCGCCGGGGAGCGACACGCCACGAACGGAAGTGACACGCCATGAACGTCGCGCTACCGAAGTACGCCGAGCGCGGGCCGATCCACGACGCCATCTGGGTCCCGCTGAAGTTCTTCCACGACAGCCGCGGGTGGCTCGTCGAACTGTTCCGCAACGATCTGCTCGACCCGACCTTCCACCCGGCGATGGCCTACGTCTCGCAGACGAAGCCGGGGGTCGCCCGCGGGCCGCACGAGCACGTCGACCAGGCCGACTACTTCTGCTTCACCGGCCCGTCGACGTTCCGCGTGTACCTGTGGGACGCGCGGCCCAAGTCGCCCACGTTCGGGGCCAAGGAGACCCGCGACGTGGGCGAGGACGCGCCGTACGCGCTGGTCGTGCCCGCGGGCGTGGTCCACGGGTACAAGAACGTCGGCGACAAGGACGGGTGGGTGTTCAACGCCGCGAACCGCCTCTACGCCGGGTGGCTCAAGCAGTACCCGGTCGACGAGATCCGCCACGAGGCCCACGCCGACAGCCCGTACAGGATGGAGTAGCTTCGAGTTCAAAGTTTACAGTTCAACGTTGCGCGCGGTCTCATGTGTCCCAGTGCTTCCGCACCGGGTTAAGGAGCGATGGCGGAATGGTTCCGCGTGGTTGGTGAGGTGGTGTCGCGTGCCCCTCACCCGCGACTCGCAGAGCCTCGTCGCGACCTCTCCCCCCGGACGGGGGGCGAGGTGGGGGCTGCGGGTCCGCACCCGTGCCTTCCCGCAGCGCTCGTGGGAGGCCCGGCGAGCCCCACCTCGCCCCCGGTCTCGGGGGAGAGGTCGCCGCGAGTCTTCGAGCGGCGGGTGAGGGGGTGCCACCGGAACCACACCCCAGACCCGCAGTCCATTCCGCCACCACTTCTAAAGAAGATGCCCCCTACGGGGGTGAAGAGCTGTGTTGGGTTTCCGCCCCGGAGGGGCCGACGTTTTTAGCCCGGTGCGGGAGCACTTGGGTTCCAGCGCCTACTCGCCCCGCCCCATTTCGACGCCGGCGCGCCACGCGCACGCGGCGGCCGCGGCCAGCGCCCCGCACGCGCCCCACGCCAGCACCGCGGTCGCCCGGCCGGGGTCGTCCCAGTCGGTGAAGTACCACGCGAGCACCGGGATTGCGCCGACGGCGACGAGCGCCGGCAGGCACAGCCGGAACGCGGCCACGGGCGTCGCGCACCGCACCGTGAGCCACGCCCCCAGCGCGACGACCAGCCCCGCCCCCGCCCCGAACGCCGCGACGACCGCCAGCCCCAGCGCCAGCCCGCCCTCGGCCCCGAACCCGGCCCCGAGCGCCGCGGCCGCCCACGCCGCGAACCCGAGCCGCTGCTCGATCTGCACCCGCACCTTCGCGCCGAGGACGCCGCGCCGGTCGAGCGCCGTCGTGAGCAGCGCGTCGAGCGTGCCGCGGAACCGCTCGCCGGCCACGCACCCCGTCACGCCCACCGCCAGCGGGAGCAGGTACAGCCAGCCCGCGATCGCGCCGGCCGCGACCAGGAGCGGCCCGGACGGGCCGCGGGTGCCGGCCGGCGACTGGACCCGTCGCAGCGCCTCGGCCGGGTCGAGCGCCCGCATCGTGCGCTCGAGCAGCGCCCACCCGCCGGACACGAACAGTGCCGCCGCGAGCAGCGCCGCGAGCAGGCCCAGCGGCCGCACCCATGGCAGCGGCGGCACGCGGTCACTTCGTTCCTTCCACAGAATTGGGTCGCCGGGGCCGATATCGCCGCGCTCGGGCGGCAGGTCGGCGAGGTCGATCACCACCGGCTCGGCCCGGCCCCGCGGCGGCTCGGGGAACGCGGTCGGGGGCGGCGGCCCGGCCGTGGCCCCCCCGCGGCGCAGCACCCGCCCCGCGTCGCGGACCAGCCCGCACCCCACGAGCACCTGCGCGACCGGGTAGCCGACCGCGGCGACGACGCGGAGCGCCTCGGAGTCGAGTTCCAGCCGGTAGAAGAGCATCGCGAACGGGCTGAGCAGCACGAGCGGCGGCAGGAACACCCCGCCGACGAGGACCGCCGACTGGACGTAGGCGCGGATCAGCGCGGCGCGGCCGTCCGCTGCGTGGCACGCGGCGTGAACACCGATCGCGCCCGACAGCACGGTCGTGCCGGCGGCCAGCGCGTACCCCGTCGCGACGAGCCCCGGGTCCGCCCCGAGCAGGAGCGTGAGCACCAGCAGGGGCAGCCCGGCGGCGAGCGTCGCGAGCATGAACGCGACGCGGGCGACGGCCTTCGCCCAGACGATCTCGCGGTCCGTCACTTCGGTGGTGAGCAGCAACTGGAGCGTGCCGCGGTCCTTCTCCTCGGAGACCGCCGCCACCGCGTAGGCCGGCATGGCCACCGCGACGAGGACGAGCTGCGCCTCGAGGAGCGCGAACGCGAGTTGGTGCGCGAACCGGCCGGCGGCGGCGGGCGGGAGCGGGTCGGCGGTGCCGCGGAGCAGCGCGAGCGGGTTCCCGGCGTACCACGAGGACGACGCGAACACCACGGCGCCGAGGAGCATCGTGTAGAGCAGCAGCACCCGGGCGCGGGCGGTGTGGCCGCGGCGGGCGAGCCGCACCAGTTCCCACCAGACCAGGTTACCCATTGCGGAGCGCGGAACTCGGAGTTGCGGAGGCCCGGAGCGAGACGCTTAACCGGGTGCGCCGACCCGTCGCATCGGGCGGCCGCGGCGAGGTTCGCGTGGCTCCCCGGGGTACGGCCCTTGAGCGTCGGGAATAGCCTATTCAGGAACCGACCGGCGGGTGAGCCCGGTGCACCGATCACGCGCCCCCGACCGGGCCACCCGTCATTCGGCACGGGTCGGGGGGAACTCGGTGAAGTCGTGGTAGCCGAACAGCGCGACCTCGGGGGCGTGGTCGCGGGCGAGGCGGCGGAGTTCGGCCAGGCTCGCGACGCGCCGGGCGTTGTCGTCGGCCCGCAGCGCGGCCAGCGCCGACACCGGGTGGTCGTCGCGGTCCAACTCGGCCCGCAGGTAGTACGCGTCGCCGACGTGCAGCACCCAGCGGTCGCCGGCCCGCACCGCAACACCGCAGTGGCCGAGCGTGTGGCCGAACAGCGGGACCAGCAGCACCTCGGCGCCGGGTCCGAGGTCGAGCGGGCGGGCCTCCAGTCCGAACCAGCGGCGGGGCGAGGGCGGGTGCGGCACCCACCGCGGGCCGTGCGCGAACTGCACCGGGAGGTAGCGCGGGTTGCCGCCCGCGAGCGCCGCGTGCTCCTCGGTCGAGACGTGGACCGCGGCGTGCGGGAAGTCGGCGAGGCCGCCGGCGTGGTCCGGGTCGGCGTGCGTCAGCACGACGTGCTTCACGTCGCCGGCGCGGTACCCGAGCGCCTCGACCCGGCGCAGTGCCGTCTCGGCCTCGTCGAACTGGAACCCGGCCAGGTCGATCAGCCCGCGGCCGATCCGCCCGAGCGGGTCGCGCACGTCGAGCAGGCCAATTCCGGTGTCGACCAGCGCCAGTCCGTTCGGCCCTTCGAGCAGCAGGCAGTGGCACGACGCCCGCGGGTTCGGCGGGGCGTGGAGCGTGCCGCAGTTCAGGTGGCGGGTCTTCATCGTCTGCCCTCCGAGTCACGCATCGGGCCGCCCGCGGCGCTTGGCGCGGCCGAGGCGGCTCAGGTAGTCGTCGCCCTCGCCCGGCGGTGGCTCCGGCGAGCCCCCGGCGTCAGCCGGGGGAGTTGGCGGCGGCGGGGGCGGTGACACCGGGGTGTCACTCGGCGGCTCGTCATCATCCGGAGGCGGCTCGTCGCGGCGCGGCACCCGGCGCTCGGCGATCGCCTCGCCGACGGCTTCCTTCACGCGCAGAAGTCGCCCCAACCCCGCGCTCTCGGGTTCGATCAAGAACCGCGTTCGCAGGTGACGCCACAGACGCACGGCGGCCGCTTTCAGCGACACCGGGTCGAGGGCCAGCCGCCGAACGGCCACGTCGCACAGGAGCAGCACGCCGGCCGCGACGACGAGCGCCGCCCAGAACGGGAGCAGCGCCTTCGTGGTTGTTGGGGCCGCACGGAACACCTTGCCCGCACGCGCGAGCCGCGCCAGTTCCGCATCGTCCTCGGGGTACACCTCGCCGCCGGTGATGTCCGCGAGGTGCCGCAAGAGCGCCGGGTTCGGTTCGAGGTCGGCGAACTCGGGCGAGTACGGCACCGTGACGCCGACGCGGCGGCCGTCGATGTCCCTGCCGTCGCGCGTCACCCGCACGTTCACGAAGTACGCGCCGGCCTCGGTCGCCGGGAACGAGCCCTCGTAGCGGCCCGGACCGGTGCGGGTGAACGCCACCGCCGGCGCGGCCCCGCCCTCGCGCGGCGCGCTCACGAACCCCTTCAGCGAGACGCCCGTGAGCGGCTTCTCGTTGTCGTCGCGCACGTCGACCACCACCCGCACGCGGCCGTCGCGGACCTCGGGGAACACGCTCACCCGGCCCGTCTCGGCCGACCGCAGCGACCACTCGACGGCCTGCGGCCAGAACCGCGAGAACGCGGCCGACTTCACCCAGTCGCGCGCCCAGGTGCGGTCGTCCGACGTGAACGCGACGGCCCGCCCGACGGCCGGCTGCCAGTACGCCACGACCGGGAACCGCGTGTCCTCGGCCGGCGGCCCCTCGACGCCCATCACCGGGAGCGCGCCGGGCTTCAGCGTGGTCCGCACGAACCCGTGCAGCGGGGGGAGCGGGGCGGTGAGGTCGGCGACGGGCCCGGCGCGGCCGAGCAGTTGCGGGGTGAACGTGCTCTCGACCAGGAACGACCGGCTCACCTGCCGGGTCTCGCGGGTGTAGATCGCGGGGAGCTGCTTCGGGTCGCGGACCGGGTAGAAGTTCCCCTTCGTCGCTGCTGCGATACCGCGCATCCGCGTGTCCTCGACAGTGCCGTGCGTCGCGACGCCGATCGTCGTGCAGGTGATGCCGGCCTTCGCCATGCGCGCCGTCGCGGCCTGGCCCACCGCCCCGTAGGCCGGGTCGCCGTCGCTCAGCACGACGCAGTGCTTCACCGCGAGCTGGTACTGCGGGTCGCTGAGGGTGTCGGCGGCGGTCTTCAGGAACGGGTCGAAGTCGGGCATGTCGCCGGGCGTCATCCGGTCGATCAGCCCGAGGAGCCGGCGGCGGTCGGTGCCGACGGCCTGGAACGGGACGTGCCACGCCGCGTTCGCCCCGTAGTACAGCACCCCGACCATGTCGGCCGGGCCGAGCCGCTCGACCGAGAGCTTCGCGATCCGCTTCTGCCACTCGTTCCCGTCGGCCATCTCGGACCCGTGCATCACCAGCACCAGCCCGCCCTTGAGTACCGCCTGCGCCGAGCGGATGTCGCAGTCGACCGGCAGCGCCGCCTCGATCGGGGTCTTCTGGTACCCTCCGGGGCCGAACGAGTTCTGCCCGCCGACCATGAGGAGGCCCATGCCCTGCTCGGTGGCCTGCGTGCGGACCGCCTCCATCTGCGGGGTGCTGAACCGCTCGGCCGGCACGTCGGCGATGACGAGCGCGTCGTAGGTGCTGAGGAACTCGCCGAGGTCGGCCGCGGGCGGCAGGCGGTCGGCGGCGAGCACGTCGACGCGGAGCTTCGCGGCCCGGAGCGTCTCGACGAGCAGGGCGTGCGTGCCGGCGGCGGTGGGCTCTTCGAGGACCAGCACCCGGCGCTGCCCGCGGGCCAGCACGGCGGCGGTCGCGCGGTTGTTCGAGACGCGGTCGCCCGGGAGGTTGTCGGGCGCGAACGTCGCGCGGTACACGAACGAGTCGCGGTCGATGGCGGTGTCGCCGGGCAGGTCGAGGAACTCGAACCCGTTGAGGCCGGGGCGGGCGGTGACCCGCACGGGGCCGGGCTGTTGGTCCGGCGGCACGCCCTTGAACCGCACGAACCGCGGCTCGTCGCGGCCGCGGACCTGCACGAGTTCGAGCGTGCCCGTGACCGGGCGGGTAGGGTTCGCGTTCCGCACCAGCACACGCACCGGCAGCCGCTGGCCGGGCGTGGTCGCGGGCGGCGCCTCGACCTCCTGCACCAGCACCTCGTCGGTGTTGCGGTAGCCGACGGCGAGCGGCAGCACGTCGATCTGCACGCCCTGCTTCTTGAAGAGCTGCGCCTGCTCGCTCGCCCGGCCGAGGTTCTCGTTGCCGTCCGAGACCAGCACGACGCGCCGGCCGGTCCCCTCGGGGAACGCCGCGAGGGCGAGCTTCAAGGCGGCCGCAACATCCGTGTACTCGACATCGATGGGGCCGGCGCGGCGCTCGTCGATCGGCAGTTGATCGACCGCCGCGGGGGGCAGCACCAGCCGCGGCGTGCGGCCGAAGAGGATGACGCCGGCGCGGTCGTCGCGGTGGTCCGGCCCGCGGTACCGCACCGACTCGTCGACGAACGTCTTCACGCGCTCCCAGCGGCGGTCGACCGGGTCGCCGTCGGCCGCTCGGCGGGTCGGGTCGCGATCGGGCGGCACGCTCAGGCTGCGGTCGATGACGAAGATCACCGTCGCGTGTTCGGTCGTCTGCCGCACCCGCGGCTCGGCCAGCGCGACCGCCAGCAGCGCCACTACCAGCGACCGCAGCGCGACCGCGAGCCGCTTCCGCGCGCGGCCGAGCCCGCGGAGGTTCTTCCGCGCGACGAGCGGCACGAGCGGGACGAGCAGCAGGAGCAGCAGCCACCACGGGTGCGTGACCTCGAACCCGCCGACCGCCCGCACGAGGCCGCGCGCCGCGTCGCGCACGTCGGCCGCGAGGAGGTACGCGAGCGAACCGACGAGCACGACGCCCGCAGCGAGCCCGAGCCGGAACGACCAGCGCCCGGTGCGCACCAGCACGGCGAGCATCGCGCCCAGCCACAGCGCCGCCGCGGCCGCGAGCGCGACCGGGGGCGAGACGTGCGGCAGTTCGGGAAGCTCGAACATCGGCGGCCCAAAGTAGCAGGCACACGCCGTGTGCCGTGGCTGTTGGTCCGGTGGCACAGGCCTCTGGCCTGTGGTGCGTGCTTCACAGGCCAGAGGCCTGTGCCACCGGAAATGCACCGTCAGAACGGCACACGGCGTGTGCCTACTACGATCAGAACTTCACCCGCTGGACGCGGTGGTTCTCGGTGTCGATCACGTGCACGCGGCCCTTGCGGTCCACGGCGAGCGCCCACGGGCTGTTCAACTGCCCCGGCCGCCCGCCCGCCGTGCCCCACACCCCCAGCGACTCGCCCGTAGCGGTGAACTTCTGCACCCGCTGGTTACCGTACTCGACAACGTACAGGTCGCCGCCCGGCCCGAAGCTCAGATCGTAGGGGTAGCGGAGCCGGCCCGGCTCGGCCCCCTCGCCGCCGAACTCGCGAACGAACTCGCCGGTTCGCGTGAGCACCTGGACGCGGTGGTTGCACGCGTCGGCGCAGTACAGGTTCCCGTCGGGGCCGAGCGCGAGCGCCCGCAGCCGCTGGAACTGCCCCGGGCCGGTGCCCGCGCCGCCGAACACCGCAACGAGTTTACCCTCAGCGTCGAGCTTCGTGACGCGGTCGTTCTCGCCGAACTCGGCCAGGTAGAAGAACCCGTCGGCGTCCTGCACCACGTCCGAGACGTACCCGAGCTGGCCGGGCGCGCTGCCGGCCGCGCCGCCGATGACGCGGCGCTCGGTTCCCGTCTCGTCGTACACGCGCAGGCAGTGGTAGTGCGAGTCGCACACGATCAGCTCGCCCTCGCGGGTGAGGCCGAGGCCGCTGGGCCGGCCGTTGCGGAAGTCGGGCGTGCGGAACGTGACGCCGAGGTGCGCGCCGTCGAGGTCGAACGCCTGGACGCGGGCGGTGAAGTCGACGACCCACAGGCGGTCGCGGGCGTCGATGACGGCGGCCCGCGGCCGCACGAACTGCCCGTCGAGCACCCCGCGGGCGCCCCACACGGCGTCCGGCCGGTCGCCGCGGGTGCACCCGACGAGGCACAGCGTGATGAGTGCGAGTCGCTTCACGGAGTCAGTGTACCACGGGCACCGACCTTGACACCCGGCCGCGGGTGCGGGACGATTCCCCGAGCCGCGGGGCGACCCGAGCCGGTCGGCGGTGCGTTCGCGAGAGCGCGTCGGTCCGACGCGCCGGGGTTACCCCGGCGGTTCGCCACTACCCGAGGATTGAGCGCGCGACAGACCGGGCGCTACCACGCCCAACTTGTCGCGCCGGACGAGACTCGTCGGGTCGCTCCGCGGTCCTTTGATCCCGCACCATGTCAACCCTGCCGTTCGACCGCCAGCGGTTCCTCTACTCGCTCGCCGGAGCGCTTCGGGCGGCAGAGTGGACGGTCGCGGGCCTGCGTGCGTCGTTCGCGCGATCCGGAGCCGAGCACCCGATTCGCGTACCGGGCCTGTTCACCCGGCTCCTCTCCCGGTTCCCCACGCAACCCGACTTCGCAATCCTGACGCTGTTCCTGCACGATGACCCCGGTGTCGCGCGTGCCCTCGCTCGCCGCGAGCGTGGCCCGTCGATCGGAAAGCGGAAAGCAGTCCGGCCCGCGATGAGCCCCCCGCTGTGGCTCGGGCCGGCCGCGGTCCCGGCGCTCGCGACCGCGGACCAACTCGCCGCGTGGCTCGGCGTCGAACCCGGTCGGCTCGCGTGGCTCGCCGACGTTACCGGCCGCAACCGCACGCACCCGCACGGCCCGCTCCGAACGTACCGCCACCGCTGGGTTCCGAAGGCGAGCGGCCGGGCGCGCCTGCTGGAGATTCCGAAGCTCCGACTCAAGAACGTTCAGCGGGCGCTCCTCGAACACGTCCTCAACGCGATCCCGCCGCACCCCGCGGTCCACGGGTTCTGCACCGGCCGCTCGGCGGTGACGAACGCGGCGGCGCACTGTGGGCGGGCCGTGGTGGTGAAGCTCGACCTCGCCGACTTCTTCCCGTCCGTCCCGGCCGCGCGCGTGTACCGCGTCTTCCGCTCGGTGGGCTACCCCGAGGCGGTCGCCGGCCTCCTCGCGGGGCTCTGCACGACGCGAACGCCGGCGGACGTGTGGGACGCGCGACCGAACCCGGCGCTCGACGGCTCCGAGCACGCGACGCGGTTGCGGCTGTCCGACCGGCACCTCCCGCAGGGCGCGCCGACGTCGCCGGCCCTGGCCAACCTCGCAGCGCACCGGCTCGACCGCCGCCTCGCGGGCCTCGCGGCGCGGCTCGGGGCGACGTACACCCGGTACGCGGACGACCTCACGTTCTCGGGCGACCACGACCTCGCGCGGCGGGCGAAGCGGCTCGCGCACGTCGCCGCGGTGGTCGCCGGGGAGGAGGGGTTCGCGTTGAACTTCCGCAAGACGCGCGTGATGCGGCGCGGCCGCAGGCAGACGGTGACGGGCGTGGTGGTGAACGCGCACCCGAACGTGCCGCGCGCGGACTTCGACCTGCTGAAGGCGACGCTGACCAACTGCGCCCGCCACGGGCCGGCGGGGCAGAACCGCGAGGGCCGCCCCGACTTCCGGGCGCACCTCGCGGGGCGGGTGGCGCACGCCGCCGCGGTCAACCCCGCGCGCGGCAGCAAGCTGTGGGCGCTGTTCGACCGCATCGCGTGGCCGGCGGCTGCGCCCGGTGGGTAGCACCCACGCGCAGCGGCCGCTCTCGTAGAATTGCCCCTGCCGTCGCCCCGTCCCCGCAAGGAACCGCGAATGTCCGAGCCGAGCAGCCTCATCGTGTCCGTGTCCGGGGTCCGCGGGGTCGTGGGCCGCGGGCTCACGGCCAGCGTCGCCGCACGGTTCGCGGCCGCGTTCGGGTCCACGGTCGCCGGGAAGACGGTCGTCGTGTGCCGCGACGGCCGCCCGAGCGGCGACATGCTCCGGCCCGCCGTCATCGCCGGCCTGCTCGAACTCGGCTGCACCGTCGAGGACATCGGCATCGCACCCACCCCCACCTGCGGGTTCGCGGTGCGGCAGCTCCAGGCCGCGGGCGGCATCCAGATCACCGCGAGCCACAACCCCGCGCCGTGGAACGGGCTGAAGATGTTCGGGGCCGACGGCGCAGTCTTATCGGCCGAGAGCGGGGCCGTGATCCGCGGGCTGTACGAGGCGGGCGACTTCCCGCGGCCGGGGTGGGACGGCATCGGCACCACCCGCGTCCCGCCGTCGGTCGAGCGCGACCACGTCACGGCCGTGCTCGACACGGTCAGCGTCGCGATGGTCGCGAGCCAGGCGTTCCGCGTGTTCCTCGACGCGAACGCCGGGGCCGGCGGCCCGATCGGCACGCAGCTCCTGCAGGACCTCGGCTGCGCCGTCGTACAGTTCGAGTGCGAGCCGACCGGCCGGTTCGCCCACCCGCCCGAGCCGACCCCGACCCACCTCGTGGACGTCGCTCCGTGGGTGCCGCAGTCCGAGTCGGCCATCGGGTTCGTGCTCGACCCGGACGCCGACCGCCTCGCGCTCATCGACGAAACCGGCCAGTGCGTGAGCGAGGAGGCGACGCTGGCGCTGGCGGTGAAGTGGCGGCTGCGGCACGCGAGCGGGCCGGTCGTCATCAACATGTCCACGTCGCGGATGGTCGAGGACGTCGCGTTCAAGGCCGGGTGCCCGTGCCACCGCTCGGCGGTCGGCGAGGCGAACGTGGTCGCGATGATGCGCGAGACGAACGCGCTCATCGGCGGCGAGGGCAACGGCGGGGTGATCGACCCGCGGATCGGCTGGGTCCGCGACCCGCTCGCCGGCATGGCGTTCATCCTGTCTCTGATGTCGGAAGACAAGAAGCCGTTCTCGCAGCTCGTCGCCGAGTTGCCGAAGTACGCGATGCTGAAGACGAAGTACGAGGTGCCGCGCGAGAAGCTGGCCGCGACGTTCGACGCGCTCAGGGCCCGCTGGCCCGACGCCCACGTGAACACCGTCGACGGCCTGCGGCTCGACGGCCCCGACTGGTGGCTGCACGTCCGCGGGAGCAACACCGAGCCGGTGGTGCGGGTGATCGCCGAGGCCCCGACCGAGGAGCAGACCCGCGAACTGTGCGACGCCGCGGCTGCGGTCGTTACCGGGGTGTGAGCGAAAGACGCAGGCCCCCTCACCCGCCGCTCGAAGACTCGCGGCGACCTCTCCCCCGAGACCGGGGGCGAGGTGGGGCACCGGTGCCTCTCGCCAGCAATGCGAGTCGGGCAGCTTACGTGAAGCCACCGCGCCCCACCTCGCCCCCGGTCTCGGGGGAGAGTTCGGCGAGGCTTTGCGAGCCGGGTGAGGGGGTCTTGCGTTCGGCGCGGCGCGTTGCATCTCGCGCCGCCGCGGTTACGATGTGGGCACGCCACCCACCGAGTGACCCATGACAACTCCCACCCGCCGCGAGTTCCTCGCCGCCACCGCCGCCGCGACCGTGCTGCCTTCGCTCGCGGTCGCCCGCACCCAACGGCCGCTCGGCACCGCGAAGTCGTGCATCTTCATCAACATGATCGGCGGGCCGCCGCACCTCGACACGTTCGACCCGAAGCCGAGCGCGCCGGCCGAGTACCGCGGCCCGTTCGCCGCGATCCAGACGAAGACGCCGGGCGTCCACCTGAGCGAGCTGTTCCCGAAGCTCGCGACGCTCACCGACAAGTTCGCGATGGTGCGCTCGATGCACCACACAGCCCCGCCGGTCCACGAGGCCGGGCTCCAACTGCTCAACACCGGCCGCCTCTTCCGCGACGGCCCTGAGTGGCCGAGCGTGGGGGCGGTGGTGTCGTACCGCAACGGGTTCGACCTCTCTGAGCCCTGGCGAGTGTACCCCGAGGCGCGACTCGATACCGGGCTTTCCGTGAGCCACGGGCAAGGCACCGGCTTCCTCGATGCAGTCCAGTACGGCCCGAGCGAAGGTCTGGCCGACGTAGACCCGAACTGGAATCCGGGGCTCGCGGTATGGTGTCAGATCGCCACGGCACACGTTCGGGAAGATGCTCGACTGGGCAAGCCCGGATTCACGACGATCAACCAGTTCTCGACGGTGTTCGATGAGCCGTCGTGGGACTGCCACGCCGACGGCGGGTCGCTCCGCACCGACCTGAGCGACATCCGCAACACGGTCGCGCCGAGCTTCGATGCGGCGTTCGCGGCGTTGCTCACCGACCTGGACGAGCGCGGCCTGCTCGACACGACGCTCGTCGTCGCGACCGGCGAGTTCGGCCGCACGCCGCTATTGAACGCCAACGGCGGCCGCGACCACTGGGCCGGCGCGTGGACCGCACTCGTCGCCGGCGGCGGCGTGAAGGGCGGGCGCGTGATCGGCCGCACCGACGCTCGCGGCACCGAGCCGACCGACCGGCCCGTCACGCCGCAAGAGCTGGTCGCGAGCGTCTTTCACACTCTGGGCGTTCCGCACGACGCAACCATCCCGGGGCCGGACGGCAAGCCCGTCGCGGTGTACCCGGGTACGCCCGTGATGGAGTTGTTCTGAGTCAGCAGGATTAACCACAGAGGCACAGAGACACAGAGAAAGCAGGAGAACATTGTGTTTAAAGCCTTCTCTCTCGCGTTTGGTCTGCTCTGTGTCTCTGTGCCTCTGTGGTTAATCAATCCCGCCCCCGCCGCCGAGCCGCTGCCGGGCACCAAGCCGCTTACCGAGGACGGCGACCTCGCAACGAAGATGGTCGCCGGCATCCACACGTACCTCGACCGCGAGACCGCCGCGACTGTCGAAAACCGCAAGCAGTTCTGGAAGGTGGACACCTCCTCCAGCGAGAAGTACGCGAAATCCATCGAGCCGAACCGCGCCCGGCTGCGGAAGTACCTTGGCGTCGTGGACGAGCGGCTGCCACCGAAGCTCGAATACGTCGGCGGCCCGGACCGGCCGGCGCTGCTGGCCGAGACGACGCGCTACCGCGTGTACGCCGTCCGATGGGCCGTGCTGCCGGGCGTCGACGCCGAGGGACTGCTGCTCGAGCCGGCGGTCGTCCAGGACGACGAGCCGCGGATGTGCGCCGTCGCGATCCCGGACGCGGCGCACACGCCCGAGCAAGTCGCGGGGCTGGCCGCGGGCGTGCCGGAGGAGGCGCAGTTCGCCCGGCGGTTGGCCGAGAACCGCATCCGCGTGCTGGTCCCCGCCGTCATCGACCGGCGCGACGAACTGTCGGCCCACCCGAAACTCAACCGCGCCACGAACATCCCGCACCGCGAATTCGTCCACCGGATGGCGTTCGAGATGGGCCGCACGCTGTCCGGGTACGAGGTGCAGAAGGTGCTCGCCGGGGTGGACTGGCTCCTCCACTCGCAGCCGAAGAAAGCCCCGAAGCGGGTCGGCGTGATGGGCCACGGCGAGGGCGGCCGGATCGCCCTTTACGCCGGGGCGCTCGACGACCGCGTCCGCGCCACGTCGCTGGAGGGCGGATCGTTCGGCCCGCAGGAGGGGGCCGCGGAGCGCCCCCTCGACCGCAACGTGTGGGGGCTGCTCACCGAGTTCGGCGACGCCGAGTTGGCGGCGTACTGCTACCACGGGCCGCTGGGCGGGGAGTGGGGCAAGACGCTGCGCCTGCAACTGAACGCCGCGCCCGTCTACGCCGGTCCCGCCGCACCGAGACCCGGGCGGGGCGGTGCGGCGCCGGGCACGGTCCCCGAGCCGGACGCCGCTGCCGTCAAAAAGGAGGGCGACCGCGTCTTCGAAATCGGCCGCGCGACCGGTGCCGGCGGCGGCGGCTCGGTGAACGGCATCCGCGGCTCGGACGGGAAGCTCGACCCGGTTGTTCCACTCAGGACGAGCTCGTTCCTCAACGTCGGCGCGGTGGACGAAGTCCCGGGCTGGAAGCCGGAACCGCTCACGGTTCACGGTGAACTCCCCGACGCCGCGGCGCGGCACAAGCGGCAGTTCGATCAGCTCGTCGCGCACGTCCAGAAGCTGTGGCGCGACAGCGACGCCACCCGCAAAGAGTTCTGGAAGAAGGCCGATGCGAGTTCGCCCGGGGCGTGGGAGAAGTCGTGCGACTGGTACCGCGAGTACCTGCACGCCGAGGTCATCGGCAAGCTCCCCGAGCCGACCGTGCCGCTCAACCCGCGCACCCGGCAGGTGTACGACGAGCCGAAGTTCACCGGCCACGAAGTCGTGCTCGACGTGTACCAAGACGTGTTCGCGCAGGGCATCCTGCTACTGCCGAAAGACCTGAAGCCCGGCGAGAAGCGGCCGGTCGTCGTGTGCCAGCACGGGCTCGAGGGCACCCCGCGGCACACCATCGACGCCGAGCCGAAGCGGGTCGTCTACAACCAGTTCTCCCGGCGGCTCGTCGAACTCGGGTACATCGTGTACGCCCCGCAGAACCCGTATTACGGCAAGGACACGTTCCGCCAACTCCAACGGAAAGCCAACCCGCTCAAGCTGTCGCTGTTCAGCTTCATCGTCCGGCAGCACCAGCGGACGCTCGACTGGCTCGAAGCGCTGCCGAACGTGGACCCGAAGCGGATCGCGTTCTACGGCCTGAGCTACGGCGGCAAGACCGCCATGCGCGTGCCGGCCGTCGAGAAGCGGTACTGCCTGTCGATCTGCTCCGGCGACTTCAACGAGTGGATCGGCAAGATGGTGTCGGTCGACCTGGACCGCAGCTACATGTGGACCGGCGAGTACGAGATGTACGAGTTCGACCTGGGCAACACGTTCAACTACGCGGAGATGGCCTACCTGATCGCGCCGCGGCCGTTCATGGTCGAGCGGGGCCACGACGACGGCGTCGGCACCGACGAGATGGTCGCGTCCGAGTACGCGAGGGTCCGCTACCTGTACCAGAACCGGCTCAAGCTCGGCGACCGCACGGCCATCGAGTTCTTCCCCGGCGGCCACGAGATCCGGGCGAAGGGCACGTTCGACTTCCTCCGGACGCACCTCGGCTTTCCGAAGTGATCGACTTGGCGAGCGGGGGACGTGAGTCCCCGGTAGAATCTCGGACTACCGGGGGACTCACGTCCCCCGCTCGCCAGGAACCAAGGTCACAGCTCCACGGCGGGCAGTCCGGCGGCGCTCGCGGCGCTGGCCGCGGCGTCCACGGCGGCCGCCAGTGCGACGTAGGACTTCGCGATCGGCGCGTCGGGGTACTTCCGCACCATCGGCTCGCCGCTGTCGCCGCACTGGGCGACCCGCGGGTCGATCGGCAACTCGCCCAGGAACGGGGCGTTGCTCTCCAGCGCCAGCTTCATCCCGCCGCCCACGCCGAAGATCGGCGTCTTGGTGCCGGCCGCGTCGGTGAAGTAGCTCATGTTCTCGACGATGCCGAGGATCGGCACCCGCACCTCGCGGAACATCTTCACCCCCTTGCGGGCGTCGATCAGGCTCACCTCGCCGGGGGTGGTCACGATCACCGCGCCGGTGAGCGGGGCGCTCTGGCTCAGGGTGAGCTGCGCGTCGCCGGTACCGGGGGGCAGGTCGATGATGAGGTAGTCGAGGGTGCCCCAGTCGATCTGGGCGAGGAACGACTGCACCGCCTGCGCGACCTTCGGGCCGCGCCAGATCATCGCCTGGTCGGTGCCGATCAGGAACCCCATGCTCATGAGGCGGATGCCGAACTTCTCGATCGGGAACGGGGTGGTGCTCTGGTCCACCTTGCCGAGCCCGAACATGATCGGGACCGACGGGCCGTAGATGTCGGCGTCCATGAGGCCGACGCTCTTGCCGCTCATGTGGAGCGCCATCGCGAGGTTCGCGGCGACGGTGGACTTGCCGACGCCGCCCTTCCCGCTCGCGACCGCCACGACCTGCTTCACGCCGGGCAGGGACAACTTCTGGGGCATTCCGGGGTTCATTTCGTCTCTTCTCCAAGCTGGCGCAGCCGCTCGACGGGGTAGATGCCCGTGTCGTGGCCGTCGTTCCAGGTGATCTTGTAGGCGTAGTGGCCGACCGGTTGCATCGCGACGGGCTGCGGGGGGCCGGCGGCGGCCTCCTGCGGGGTCAGCACCCGGAACGGGTCCGGCGGCTTGGCCCGCTCCTCGGTGCAACTGGCGCACGGGCAGTTCTTCCGCAGCGTCCGCCACGGGGTGACCGTGGTGGCGCCGTCGCTCCACTGGACCTGGAGCCCGTCGCCGACCCGCTTGAGGGACAGGGGCTTCAACTCGCCGGCCATCGTCGGTTCCCGAATCGGAAGGGCGGACCCATACCGTCAGGATATGCAATCGGCGGCGCAACGTAGGCGAGTCGCTCCGCGAGTCGCGCCCCGGCGCGACCCCCGCCACCGGCCGGGCCGGGGGGGGTCGGGGTCACTCGCGGAGCGACTGACCCACTTTGACGACCTACTTCCCCGGCAGCGCGGCGAGCCGCTCCTTGGGGCACGCGACGAGTTCGATCTGGTGGCCCTTGGAGTGGAACGACCAGTCGAGCTTCTGGAGCGTGTACTTGCCGGTGACGGCGGCCGCCTGGCTCCAGGGCAGCACGTAGAACTCGTAGTCCTTGGGGAACAGCGCCGTCAGCTTGTCGAGCGAGTCGATGGTCCCGACCGGCGGGGGCGACACCTCGACCTCCATGAGGGGCCGGTACTTCTCCATCGTCTGCCGCAGGCCCTTGAGCGCCGCCTCCTCGAACCCCTCGATGTCCACCTTGATGAACGCCACCGGGCCGGGGTTCTTGTCCTTGAGGTACTCGTCGCCGACGACGATCCGCAGCTTCGTGGGGTACTGCTTCATGGCCGGGTTCTCGGGCGCGTCGACGCGGAACGACCCCTGCCCGTGGTTCTTGTCGACGGGCGCGACGAACGGCAGTTCGGCGTTCGCGTCGCCGAGCCCGACCTCGCACAGCTCGACGTTCTTGACCGCGGGGTTGAGCGCGAGGTTCTGCTTGAAAGCCTCGATCACCGGCGGGTACGGCTCGAACGCGACGACCTTCGCCGCGTGCCGCGAGTAGAAGAGCGAGTGGTTCCCGGTGTTCGCGCCGACGTCGATCACGACCGCGTTCGGCTCGTTCAGGTTCTTCAGGTAGTCGCGGACGAAGAACAGGTGGTCCTTCTCCCACGCGCCGTACTTGAGGATGTAGTCGTCGATGACGTTGCCGGTGTGGCCCTGGTACTTGTACCCGTAGGCGTCCACGACGAACGCGTAGTCCTTCTCGCGCGCCGGCTCGGGCGGGGCCGGCGGCTCGGGCCGGCTCATCCGCAGTGCGATCGCCGACGCGACGACCGCGAGGAGCGCCGCGGCGTAGAAGAGGAACTGGTACCGCCTCGCGGCGCGGGCGTCGGCCGACGGCGTGGGGGGCTGCTCCGCGGGCATGGGTGCGGTTCCTGCTGGTACGGGCGCGAGGGGGTGTGGTGAGTGTAGAACAAAAGTGGCGTGCGAGCGGCACGGGCGGCGACGCGGATTGTGGCGAGCGGGGGACGTGAGTCCCCCGGTGGAATGAGGATCGCGGTTCCACCGGGGGACTCACGTCCCCCGCTCGCCAAGATGCTGGCTACCGGATCACCTTGCGGCTGAACGCGACGATGAACAGGCCGAACAGCAGCGTGCCGAGGACGCTCTCGACCATGACCGGCACGTTCATCCACCCCTTCGCGATCTCGCGGATCCCGCCCATGCCGGACGTGAACACCGACACGCTGGTGATGAGCCCGATCATGACGCGGTTGATCGGGTCGGTCACCTCGGCGTCGGGGAACGGCTTCTTCTCGGCGTGGAACTCCTCGACCCCCAGGCCGTAGAGCAGCGCGAACCCGAGGATGATGACCACCGCCATCCGCACGGCGCGGGCCGGGTTCGTGCCGTACCCGCACCCGACGTCGAGGAACAACCAGTCGCAGAACCGCCGCACCTTCGTCCACGGGCGGTCCCAGGTGGCCCGAGTCGAGAGCCGCTGGTTCACCTTGAACCGGTAGAACGCCCAGTCCTCGGCGTTGAACCGGTGCTGCCCCTGGTAGCACTTCTTGAGCAGCCCGTACTCGTGCATCGCCTGCTCGTGCTGGCCGGCCAGTTCGCTCGCGAGCCGGCCCTCGACCTGCTCCGGGCGCACGAGGAGCCGCTCGGCGACCGCGTTGCCGAACGCGAACCGCATCTCCGGCCCCTGCTCGATCGCCTCCAGGTACGCGAAGTCGTTCAGCTTGGCCTTGGACACGTCGAGGAGCCGCTCGAACCGGCACCCGTCGAGTTGGAGCTTCTTGCACACCGTGGCCCCGCGGATCAGGAAGTCGCCGGCGAACGTGCAGCCCGCGAAGATCAGCCCCTGGTCGGCGTGGACGCTGCGGAAGTCGGCCTCCTGCAGGAACCCGCACGCCTTGAACTCGCCCCAGCACTCGAGCCGCGCCTCCCACCAGCTCACCTTCTGGCGGAACTCGCACTTCTCGAACAGCGCCTTGCCGCGGAACTCGGCCCCGCTGAAGAACGCCTTCCCGTGGACCGTGAGCTGCGCGAACCGCGACTTGCTCACGGTGCTGCCGTTGAGGCCGAAGTTCCCCTCGACCGTGACCGGCTTGGCGAACAGCGGGCGGTCGAGCGTACACCAGACGAACGACAGGTCGCCCTTGAACGTCGCCGCCCCGAACTCGGGCTGCACGAGGGTGCAGTTCTTGAACGTCACCGCGGTCGCGAACTCGCCCCGGAGCTTGAGCCGGCGCACGCGGACGTTCTCGACCGGCTTGCCGGCGGCGATCAGCGCGAGCACGTCGGCGGTCGTGGCCTCGGGCCGGGTGTCGGCGTGGCCGTTCCGGCCCGGGGCGTGGACCTCGGGCGTCGGGTCGTCGGTCGTCGCAACGTCGTCGGACATTGGGCACCTTCTTGTTAAGGCGAGCGGCGCGAGCCCGCCGATTGAGTTTCCTGCTTGCGAGCGAGCGGGGACGGCGTACCAAGTCTTGCTGAGTGCTAACTGTAGCCGGCCACTGTGAGGCCGGGCCGGTGGGAGTCCCCCAAGCACCGGCCACACAGAGGCCGGCTACAGAACCGATTCCGGATAACCCCGCGCCGGGATTATCCCGGTGGGTCCGAGTTCGCCTCGGAGTTCAGCGCTTCCAAGAACGTCGGGACGAACACTGCGAGTGCGTCCTGATGAGTCGCCTCAGTTGTGTAGAGGTCAAGCCGTTCGGGCGAATCGAGTACGATGCCGAGACGAAGCCCGGCAACCTTCATGTACCGGTGGATCGAGTACGGCCCGAACAGCTCGCCATCATCCACGGCCCCGAACCGGACCCTCAGCACGCGCTGCAACTCGTCAATGTCTCCGTCATCTTCGCCGGCGCGGGTTACGGCGAAGTGCGTCACGCCACGCTCGTTGACGCTCACCCCCAGGAGTCGCCAAGGCCCACCCATGTGATTCACCCCAGCAGTTCACTTGGCCGGCTCACGCCGCGCCGCTCGCCAGGTCATGTTCACCCCACCTCGGCCGTCACCCGCGGGAACACGGCGGCGGCCTCGTCGATGAGCTGCTGGTACTTCCCGGCGTACCGCGTCGCGAAGTGGATGAGCACGAGTTGCTCGACCTTCGCGAGCTTGGCCAGTTCCGCGGCGTGCGGGGCGATCATGTGCTTGTACTGGAGCGCCTGCTTGGCCTGGGCGCTCGCGTAGAAGCTGTCGCAGTACAGCCGCCACGCGCCCTTCGCGAGCCGCACGAGGTCGGGCCGCACCGCGTCGGACCACAGCGTGTCGGTGACGTACGCGACGCGCGCCCCGGCCGACTCGGTGAAGTAGTTCGCCGCGAGCGTCTCCAGCGCGAAGCTCCCGCCGTTGATCTCGATGCGGCTGTTGGGCGGGTCGCCGGCCCGGAGGCGCTTGAGTACCTCCGGCACCCAAGCGCCGGGCCGCAGCCCGCCCGCCGCGAGCTTCTGCGGGTCCGGGTGGTAGCCGCTCTTCTCGGCCAGCGCGAACGCCAGGCACGGGACCGTGTGGTCGGCGGCAACGGCCTCGACCCGCAGGTCGGCGTTCTCGTAGCACACCGGCCCGGCCCACGCCGCCTCTTCGACCACCGGCTCGGGGAACTTCTTGGTGCACTCCAGTGTCGCCGTGCGGGTCGCGCCGGGCAACAGTTCCGTGACCCGTACCACGATCTTCTGGAACGGGAAGAACGGGTACTCGTACGCGGTGATGCGGTCGTACACCTTGCGGATCGTGTTCACCGGCCCGAACAGATGGAGCACCTTGTCGCGGTCCATGTTCGCGCGGACGATCCGGTCCAGGCCGATGAAGTGGTCGACGTGGTGGTGCGTGAGGAACACGGCTTCGAGGTCGCCCAGTTGCGCCGCGGTGAGCGAGCCGTTGTCGCCGCCGTCGAACAGCAGCGCGTTGTCGCCCCCCGGGTAGTCGAGGTACAGCACCGGGTCGCCGGTCGAGCCGTTGACGAGCTGCACCGTCGAGAACGCCCGCGCGGCCATGTGGTCCCTCTACTTGGATCGGCGGTCCGGGCGAACCCCGAGCGCCAGCGAGGGGGTGCGCCTACCCCCTCGCTGGCGCTCGGGGGTCGCCCGGTCCTCGGTCGGGCTTGACCGAG
>NZ_JBHYGG010000276.1:0-41489 GCF_051859125.1 Gemmata sp. | reverse complement strand
CGGTCCACGGCCGCATGAAACGAACGTCTACCAACTAATGTGATCCCTACCCGGCTCACTTCCCGAGCGCCTTGCGGACGGCGGCTTCGAGGTCCGCTTTCGCCCCGGGGTGGCCCTCCCACAGCACCGCCCCGCTCGAATTGAGCAGGACGCCGCGGGGGTAGCTCTCGACGCCGAGCAGGTCGCGGACCGCACCCGAGTGCGCCCCGGGCTCGACGAACAGCGGGTAGTTCGTGTTGTTCGCCTTCGCGTACCGGGCGGCGGCGGCCACGCGGTCCTTGATCGGCACGTCGTCGCACAGCACCGCGATCACCTGCAGCCCGGCCGCGCCGTACTTCGACTGGAGGTCCTTGAGGACCGGCACCGCGGGCTTGCAGTTCGGGCACACCGTGGTCACGAACTCGACCAGCACGACCGAGCCCGAGCGGTTGGTCGGGAAGTCCCAGTTCCGCTCCATCGTGTCGACGAGCCGGAAGCTCACCCCGCGGCCGGTCTTCACCGGCTTCGGGTCGGCGAACGGGGCGGACGGCCCCGGCGGCAGTTGCGGGACCGGCGGGCCGGGGATGCTCGCCGCCGGCGGCGCGAACGGGGACCGCGGGCCGTCGGCGACGTTCTCGGGCCGCGCCGGGCGGCCCCCGGTCGGTGTCAGTTCGTCGGGTTCCGGGATCGCGCCGGTTCCGGGCACGGGCGGCCGGGCGGCCGGGGGCGGCGCGCCGAGCGACGCGGGCACCGGCCCGCTGGCCCCGGCCCCGGGACTGTAGGCGCCGTCGCCGGGGCGGGCGGGCGAGAGCGGGCCGACGCCGGCCGACGGGATGCGGTCCCCGTCCGCGGGCACCGGCGGGGGCGGGAACCCCTCGACCGGCCTGTCGTTCGACTTCGGGCCGCCGGGCGCGCCGAGGTCGTCGCGGAGCACGATCGTCAGCACCGGGTTCGGCACCCGCACCTGCACGAGCCCGGTCAGTTGCCGCCCGTCCTGCGTCGCCTCGGCCGTGAGGTTGTAGACCGACCCGGGCTTCAGCCCGCGGGTGAAGAAGTACCCGTTGTTGTCGGCGTAGATGCCCTTGGCCCCGGCCCCGGGCGCGTCGTTGACCGCCTCGACGCGGATGAAGATGTTCTTGGCGGGGCGGTTGAAGACGTCCACCACCTTGCCGCCGACGCCGTCCTGGGCCTCGGCCCGGGCGTCGAAGTTCGCGGCACCGGGGTCGGCCCAGGAGCCGCCCTTGGGCACCGACGTGTTCGTGCCGGGGAGCCGCGCGACCGGGTCGAGCCAGGCCGGCCCCTTGCCGGCGTCCTTGCCCTTGTCCTTGGCGCGGCTGTTGAGGGCGCCGACGGGCTCGCGGTCGGACGGCTTCGGGTCCGTGGTGCTCTTGCACCCGGCGAGCGCCAGCATGGCCGCGATCAGTCCGGCACTGTGCCGCCCCATGCCCTGCCCCCACTCCCGGAACAACCCGGGCGACCGCCACAAGCCGAACAACCATCCGTGCGTCAGAGTGATCCCCGGCGTATCATTCCGCCGGGCGGGCCGGGGGTCAAGCCCACGTCGGCCCCGGACCGCCGCGATTCGGGTTGAGCCCCGACAGTGTGCGGGTTATAGCGGGTCCGCGGGTTCCGGGTTCCTTGACGGCCCCGACCGCCGGGTCTATCGTGAAGCCGGCCGATCCCACTCGCACGACGCGGGCACCGACATGAACGACCGCACCTACCGCTGGCTCCTGGTGACCCTCGCGGTCGTGGGCCTGACCACCGACCTGGTCACCAAGTACCGCGTGTTCCGCTGGCTGTACAACGAGGGCCAGGTCGTCGAGGGCCACGCGGGCTCCTACGACGTCGTGCCCAACTGGTTCATGCTGACGGCCCAGTTCGACCCGACGGCCAAGCTGTGCGACTGCGGGTTCGAGGGGCTCCAGACGTGGAGCGCCCCGGTGATGCCGCGGGTGAACCACGGCGCGCTGTTCGGCCTGGGCGGGGAGCACAAGGGGCTCGCGAACAACACGTTCGCGGTGGTGAGCCTCGGGGCCGCCGTCGCCATCCTCGTCTGGGGGATGCAGCGGAAGACGGCCCGCGAGAAATGGCTGATGGTGGCGCTGGGCCTGATCCTCGGCGGCACCCTCGGGAACCTGTTCGACCGGCTCGTGTTCAACGGCGTCCGCGACTTCATGTTCTTCTACAAGATCGACTGGCCGGTGTTCAACGTCGCCGACTGCTGCCTCGTCGTCGGGGCGGGGCTGCTGTTGGTCCAGGCGATCTTCGTCCCGCCGCCGCCCGACGAGGCCCCACCGGCCCCGGCCGCGGAAGCGCCGAAGGCCTGACCCGGGCACCAGATAACGCGAACGGCCGCCCTTACCGGGGCGGCCGTCTGCGTTGCGTTCACATTCGCGCTTCGAATTTTTCGGCGAAGCCGTTGCGAGGGGTTGCACCGGGTGGGGCGGCGGGCTATGATTCCGTGAGACGCAATCTCAATCCCACCCGAACCGCGTCCCGCGTCATGGACTTCGACCTCGACATCCCCACCACGACTCCCCCGTGCGGCGGCGAATGCCGGTCGTGCCCGTCCGTCGGCAGTTGCCCGGACCGCGTCGTGTGCCGGTGCTTCGGCGTGACCGAAGAGGCGCTCATCGGGGCCGTGATCACCCTCGGGCTGCGGACCCTGAACGAGGTCCGCACCCACACCGAGGCCGGCGACGGGTGCTGCTGCTGCCACCGCGAGATCACGCAGTACCTCGCCGTCTACTCGCCGTCCGCGTCGTCCCCCTCGGTCATCTGCTCGGTCAAGTAGTTCTGCTCGCCGACCTTCTCGATCAGGCCCAGCTGCGTCTCCAGCCAGTCGACGTGCTCCTCCGACTCGTGGAGGATCTCGAGCGCGAGCTTGTGGGTGCCGTTGTCGAGCAGCTTGATCGACAGGTTCACCAGCTCGTTGTACGCCTTCACGCCGCTCGTCTCGAGCTTCAGGTCGTTCTCGAACTGCTCCTTCACCGCCGTGCCGACGCGGATCACGTCGTACCGCGCGATGTCGGGCACGCCGTCGAGGAACAGGATGCGCTCGATGAGCTTGTCGGCGTGCTTCATCTCGCCGATCGACTCCTCGTAGTGCTTGGCCGCGAGCTTCATGAAGCCCCAGTTCTTGCACATCTTGGCCTGGATGAAGTACTGGTTGATGGCCGTCAACTCGATGGTCAGCGCCCCGTTCAGGGCGGTGATGATGTCCGGGTGGCCTTTCATTGCGTGGCTCTCGCGGGGGTGAAGCGGGACGGGCGGTCCCCTGTGTGATAGCTCGCCGGCCGCGGTCGGACAACCACCAAGCCGGTGAGAAGTGCTGGCGCCGTGAGGCGTTGAGACCGGCTCTCATCTCACACCCCGTGGCCCCCGGGGTGGAAACATTGCGAAATACCAACTGGAAGCAACTCCTTCGGGTGTCCAGTTTTAGGACAGGCCGCCGCTGCGGCTGTGCTTGGCAAGCCGGCCGGGAGACGGTAAAAAGGAGGTAGGGCAGGACGCCCAACGTGATCTCTCCGGCACCGCCGCAGGAGTTGGCGGGCCGAACGCAGGAGGTTCAACCCTTATGGCGCGTCGCAGCGCCGACTCGGACACGGTCCCCAGGTCCGCCACCGGCCTCCGCCGGTCCGACCGGTTCCTTTCCGGGTTGCAAGGCACGGAACGTGTCGTCCTCGTGTCCCACGTCAACCCCGACCCGGACGCGCTGGCCAGCATGCTCGGCCTGGCCCACCTGGTCGAGCACCGCCTCACCAAGCCCACGCTGCTCACCCGCGACGGGCTGATCGGCCGGGCCGAGAACAAGGCCATGGTCGACGGGCTCGACCTCGACCTCGTCCCGATCGAGGAGGTCGACTGGCGGCCCGACGACGCCATCGTCATGGTCGACAGCCAGCCCAACACCGGGCGGCACACGTTCCCCGAGGTGCTGCCGATCTACGCGGTCCTCGACCACCACGACACCCCCGGCGACCTCGACCGCGTCTCGTTCGCCGACATCCGCGCGACCGCCGGCGCGACCTCGACCGTCGTCACCAAGTACCTGATCGAGCAGGAGGTGCCGGTCACCGAGAAGGTGGCGACCGCCCTGCTCTACGGGATCGAGACCGAGGTCACGGGCTACCCCCGCGAGGCCGGCCCGGCCGACGACGACGCCCTCCTGTTCCTGTACCCGCTCGCCGACAAGGACCTGATCGCCCAGATCCGCAACGCCCGGCTCCCGCACAGCCACTTCGAGGTGCTGCTCCAGGCGCTGCAGAGCTCGTTCATCTACGACCGGCTCATCATCAGTTGGGTCGACGACCTCCCGCAGCCGGAGCAGGCCGCCGAGGTGGTCGACTTCATGATCCGGTTCGAGAAGGTCGACTGGGCGGTGTGCGGCGGCGTGTGCGGCGACAAGCTGATCCTGTCGCTGCGGGCGGCGATCGAGCACGCCTCGGGCGGCGAGCTGCTGCGGCAGGTGGTCGGCAAGCTCGGGCGGGCCGGGGGCCACGAGCGGCGGGCCGGCGGGTGCATCCCGCTCGCCAGCACGTCGCGGTCCGCGGTGGACGAGCTGCAGGCCGAACTGCGGCGGCGGTTCCTGAAGGCGTTCAAGATCGAGGACGTCCGCGGCCAGCGCCTCGTGCCGCTGCGCGAAATGCTCGAGAACTTGCAGTCGTGACCCGAGGGGTGCGGCCCTCAGTACGCGAGGGTCGCGCCCCCGGCCGGCCCGTCGTACACGAGGACGCACCGCGCCAGCACGTCGCGGCCGATCACCGCCTCGATGCCCATCGTCGCGAGTGTGAGTTCGTCCAGCGGTAGCTCGGCGATGACGAAGTGGTCACTCGCGTTTCCCGACGGATGCAGGATCACTAAGCCCGCATCGTAGGCCGGAACGAGGAGCGAACCACCGAAGATCGCCGGACCGGCTTCCACCCCCGGCGCGTTGGTGAACCCGGCTCCCTTGTACGGCAACTGGGCCTGCGAAATCACCCGCGGGTCAACGCACGACCGCTCGGCCCCCGTGTCGATGACGGCGGTGACGACCACGGGTTGCGGAATTGGTTGGTGGGCTGTTCGCAACCGCAACACCTCGTGCCGACTCAACCCCACCTGAACCCGGACCTGGATTCCGTCGGCAATGCTCTGTTTGAGGGCGATGATGGGCATCAAACAGCCTCCAGGAGAGCTTGTTCCTCCGGGACCTGAAAGTAAGTAGCGAGCAAGGGCAGGAATCGCGGGTCGATGAGTTGGGCCAGAAACCTTCCGTCGGGCACGACGGCGTACCCGTGCTGGATCGCGTCGTGGTAGGTGTCCCAGACGCCGTGGACGGTCTCGCCCTTCGCCACGAAATACTTGCCGGCGTCGCCCGCGTCGAGCAAGCGCGGTAGTTCGCGAGCGTACACGGCGAGTTCGGTTCGGAGCGGGATCAACTTCTCAGGGAATGCGTGCGGTGCGTTCGCGGTCATCGGCGGTCCTCCGGTTCGCGTCGGACCCCATTCTAACCGCGGTTCCCGCCCACCTCTACACCTTGTCGATCGGCAGGATGCCGCCGGGGAGGATCGGGTTCGGGCGGTTGCTCACGTCGTACACCATCGCGTGCGGGTCGATGCCCAGGTTCTTGTACACCGTTGCCAGCACGCTCGGGTACGGGATCGGCTCGTCCTTGACCTCGGCCGCGGCGCTGTCGGTGCTCCCGATCACCTGCCCGACCTTCATCCCGCCGCCCGCCAGCAGCGCCGAGTTCACCCGGCTCCAGTGGTCGCGGCCGGCGTCCTTGTTGATCTTCGGCGTGCGGCCGAACTCGCCCCACACGCACACGGTCACGTCGTCGCCGAGCCCGCGGGCGTAGACGTCCTCGATGAGCGCCGAGATGCCGGTGTCGAACAGCGGCAGGTGCTGCTTGAGGTGCTTGAAGTTGCCGCCGTGCGTGTCCCAGAACCCGTAGGCGACGGTGACCACGCGGCACCCGGCCTCGACGAGCCGCCGGGCCATCAGGAGTTGGTCGTTCAGCATCGGCGCGCCGTCGCCCATGTGCTTCGGCGACCCGCGGCCGTACCGGTTGCGGACCTGCTCGGGCTCGCGGGTCACGTCGAGCGCATCGACCAGCTTGCTCGACGTGAGGACGTCGAACGCCCGGTCGTGGAACGTGTCGGCGGCCACCGCGTTCGTCTGCTTCGCGGCCGCGGCCCTGCGGAACGCGTCGAGGTTCTCGAGCAGCGCCTTGCGGTTCCGGAGTTCGGCCGGGGTGACGGTGAGGTTCTTCATCACCGCGATCTCGTCGCCGTCCACCTTGACCGGGGCGGCGGCGCGGCCCAGCGCGCCGGGGCCGGGCGAGTTGTACGGCTTGTGCTGCATCGTCGGCGACAGGTCCACGAACGCCGGGGTGATCGGGTCCGTCTGGCCCTGGAGCCGGGCGACCACGCTGCCGAAGTGCGGCTTGTTCTCGCGCTTGGCGGTGTCCATCGGCGTCGCGGTGTAGCTCTGCCACGAGCTGTGCTCGTCGCGCTGGCCGACGAGCGACCGGAGGACGATGAGCTTGTCCATCATCTTCGCGAGCTTCGGCAGGTGCTCGCCGAACTGCACGCCGGGCACGTTCGTGCTGATCGGCTTGAATTCGCCGCGGACCTCGGCCGGCGCGTGCGGCTTGAGATCGAACGTGTCCTGGTGGGCGAGCCCGCCGGACAGGTAGACCATGATGACGGACTTCTGCGTCCCCGTGCCGGCGGCGGCCTCGGCCCGCATGAGGCCAGGGAGCGTGAGCCCGCCGAGGCCGAGCGACCCGGCCCGGAGGAACGACCGCCGAGAAACACCGTCGCAGAAGCGGGCAGCGGGGCCGGGGACGGTGAGCATCGAAGGGACTCCGGTGCGGAGCGCGTGGCGGGGGCGGGCAGGTGTGGTCATCGTACCCGGGGCCGGGCCGCGGCCCAACCTCCCAGCGGCCCACGCAGCCGATTTGTGATTGTGTCTATCGGAGCGTCCGGTGCCCGGTCGAGCGGGAACTCGGCGCCGGGCTCGGCCCGCGGTACAATCATCCCCGCATCCCGCCCCGGAGCGCCCAATGAACGGCCCGCAGCCCGACCCCGACCCGACGCGGACGGCCGCGCTGTCGTCGATCGCACCGACCACCCCCACGAACCTGGAGACGGTCGCGCCGGTCCCGGCGGCCGAGCCCGCGGCCGCCCCGGCGGCCCGGTTCGGGGAGTACGTCCTGCTCGGCGAACTCGGCCGCGGGGGCATGGGCGCGGTGTACCGGGCCGAGGACCCGCGGCTCAAGCGCGAGGTCGCCCTCAAGGTCATGCTCCCGCAGTTCGCGGCCCACGACCAGGCCCGCGCGCGGTTCGTCCGCGAGGCCCGCGCCCAGGCCCGGGTCGAGCACGACCACGTCGCCGCCATCCTCCACATCGGCGACCACCAGGGGCTCCCGTTCATCGTCATGCCGCTGCTGAAGGGCATGACGCTCCACGCCGCACTCCGGGCCAACCCGCGGCCCCCGCTCGCGGAGGTCATTCGCATCGGCCGGGAGGTGGCCGAGGGGCTCGCGGCGGCGCACGAGAAGGGGCTCGTCCACCGCGACATCAAGCCCGCGAACGTCTGGCTCGAAGGGAAGAAGCTCCGGGTCAAGATCCTCGACTTCGGCCTCGCACGGGCCGCCGACACCGACGCCACCGACGCCACCGACGGGCCGGTCACCCGCGAGGGGGCGGTCGTCGGCACCCCCGCGTACATGTCGCCGGAGCAGGGCCGCGGGTTGCCGGTGGACGGCCGCACCGACCTGTGGAGCCTCGGCGTCGTCCTGTACCAGATGACCACCGGCGAGCTCCCGTTCCGCGGCGCGAACACGCTCGCCATCCTCACGGCGCTCGCGATCGACCACCCGCCGCCGCCCGCCCACCGCAACCCGGCCGTCCCACAGCACCTCTCCGACTTCGTGGTGCGACTGCTCGCCAAGGACCCGGCGTACCGCCCGCCGACCGCGGAGGCTGCCGCCGAGGAGCTGCGGGCGATCGAGGCCGGGCTGGTGAACGCGGTGCGGGTGATCCCGCTCGACGCCCCGCCGCCGATCGTTCTCGCGCAGGACGGCCAAGACCCGTTCGCCGAACTCGACGCGACCGAGGCCAGCACCGCGGCGTCGGCGCACTCGGTCGGCGCCGTACCGGAGGCGACCCCGGTGCGAGCGGCCGCGGCGAAGAGGCGCGGCGGGTTCCCGGTGTGGGCGCTGGTCGGCGGCGTGCTGCTCGCGGTCGCGGGGGTGATCGGGTTCGTCGCGTCGCAGATGGGCAAGAAGCCCGAGCCGGAGGTAGCGAAGGAGGAGCCGGCCCCGCCGCAGAGGTCCGGCCCGAAGAAAGACTCCACACCGCCCGCAGCCGGGGGCGCGGACCGGGCGGCCATCGAGGCGATCCACCCGTTCGCGCACCTGACGCTGCTCCTCCCGTCGCGGGAAGGGCAGAACTTCGGGCCGGGCGACGCCCTGCCCGACGGGCCGCTGGAGGTGGCCGGGATCAGCGCCGCCTCCAACCACGCCATGCCGCCCGACTTCGCCGCACTGTCACTCAAGGCCATCGCCGGGCAGAAGTCGTTCACGGGCTTCTACGACGCGTACCAGCTCACCGAGTGGACCGAGGCAGAGTTCGCCCGGCTGGCCGAACTCCCGTGCCGGACGACTCTGACCCAGTTCCGCACGGGCCTGCACCTGACGCCCAAGTCGGCGGAAACGCTGAAGCGGTTCCCGAACGTGACCGGCCTCGGCCTCCTCGCCGGGGCGGCCGACGACGCGGTCCTCGGGAACCTGAAAGACGTCTCCCAGCGGCAGCAGTACCTGGTCGTCCGCGACCTGGGCAAGTCCGGGCGGGTGACCGGGGCGGGGTGGGCCGCCGTGGCCGGACAGGACTGCGGCGAGATGGTGCTGGTCAAGCCGGTCGGGATGAACCGCGCGGCGTGCGAGGCGATCGCCCGGATGCCGAAGCTCACCGCTCTGACGATCGACGGCGGCGCGCTCGACGCCGGGATGCTCGAGGCGCTCTCGAAGTGCCCGAACCTTGGGAGCTTGAACCTGACCCGCACGGCCGTTGCCGCGGGGGCCGGGAAGCACTTCGCCGACTTCCGGTCGATTACGCAGTTGCTCTGCACCTTCTGTGGCCCCGGGTTAACGGACGACGACGCTCCCCACTTCGCATCCATGAAGACCCTCCGGTCTCTCAGCCTCAACGGCACGGGGGTCACGGAGGCCGGGGGGAAGCTGCTCAGCGCCGCCCTGCCCCGGTGCCACATCGACGCGGGCGAGAAGTCGTTCGAGCCGACCGACGCCCACTTCCGCGAGGCGAGCCGGTTGCTGGGGCGGGGCGGGTTCGAGGTCGTGCTCAAGCGGGCCGACGGGGGCGTGGTCCGGGCGAAGGTGCCGGGCGACCTCCCGGAAGCGGCGTTCACCCTCAGCGGTGTCGTCGCGATCGGCGCGTCACCGCTGGGGCCGTTCAACGACGACGACCTGAAGCGGTTGGCCGCCACGCCGACGCTCGATCAAGTCATTGCCGCGAACACGGTGGTCACGGCGGACGGCCTCCGAGCGCTGCTGGCCTCTCGAAAGACACTCACGAACTTGTACCTCGCCGGGACGAAACTGTCCGACGCGGAGTGCAAGGTGGTCGGCGCGTTCACGGAACTCACCAACCTCCACGTCGGGGCCGCCGGATCGACGATCACCGACGCCGGGATCGCGGACCTGGGGAAGCTGACCCGACTCGCGAGCCTGACGCTGCACGGTACGGGCCTCACGGACGCCGGGCTGAAGCACCTCACGGGCCTCACGCGGTTGACCTTCCTCTGGATCGATCTCACGGCCGTTTCGGACGAGGGCATCGGCACCCTCGCCGGTCTGACATCGCTCACGGACCTGAACGTCTCGGGCACCCGCGTCACCGAGGCGGGGTACAAGAAGCTCCGGGCCGCGCTACCGAAGTGCAAGATCACCTGGGAGGACCCGAACCGTGCCATCCCGAAGGCGTTCCTCGGCCGCGCCGGCTTCGAGTTCACCTTGCGACTGCCGAACGGTACGACGATGAATGCGACCAAGCCCGAAGACCTGCCTCCCGGGCCCTTCACCGTCACCCGGATCGCGAACGGGTCCACGGTCCCGATCAGTAACGCGGACCTGGTCCGCCTCTCCGCGCTCCCCGGTGTCGAGAACCTGGCCCTCGGCGAGCACCGCCTGACCGACGCCGGCCTCGCCCCGCTCCTGAACTGGAAGGGCTCGCTCCAGTTGATCGCGCTGCGCGGCGGCACGGTCACGGACGAGGGGATGGCGGTCGTGGCCGGCCTGCCGCGGGTCGGCGTCCTCGACCTGGTCGGGATGGGCGTCACCGACGCGGGGGTGGAGCGACTGGCCGGGATGGCGGCCGTGTACCAGTTGGCCCTGAACCGGACCCGGATCACGGACGCCGGACTGAGGCACGTCGCCAAACTCCAGTCCCTCGATACGCTCTGGCTGAACGAGACGGCCGTGTCGGACGCGGGTGTCGACACGCTCGGCACGATGAAGGGATTGAAGGCCCTCGGGCTCCACGGAACCCGCGTCACTGACGCCGGGTTCAAGCGGCTCAAGGACGCCCTGCCGAACTGCAAGATCGAGTGGTCCCCGCCGGCCGCCCGGACCCTGCGGCCGGAGGACGGGTGGGTGCGGGTGCTCGCGGTCGTCGACCTGGCGAGGGACCACCCGCAGGGGGTCGGCACCTGGGTGAAGACCCCGGCCGGGTTCCTCGGCTCGCACGACCGGCCGGACAACGCCGTCCGGCTCCGGTTGCCGCTCACCGTCGCGGGCGACTACGAGCTGGCGGTGGACCTGGAGCGGCCGAAGGGCGCGCGGGCCGCACCCGTCGTCGAGTTCCCCGTCGGGGACAAGAACGGGGCCGGGATCGCGCTGGACCTCGGCGGCAAGGCGGGGCTCGGGGTGATCGACGGCAGGGACATCGACGAGAACGGCACCGCGACCGACTTCGCCCTCGCGGACGAGCGGCCGGTGTCGCTCACGGTGCGGGTCACCACCGCGGGCGACACCGCCACGGTCGTGGCGCTCGTCGACCAGAAGCCGCTCGTCTCGTGGAAGGGGAGGACCAGCGCCCTCACGGTCGAGAGCGGGGCGTTCGCCCCCGGGGCGGTCGACATCACGTTCGGCCCGCCGGGGAAGCTGATCGTCCGCGACGTGCGGTTGCGGATGCTGACGGGCGAGGCCCGCCCGACCCGCCCCGGGGCCGGGGCCGCACTCTTCGACCGGAAGGGGCCCTGACCGGGGTCCGCGGAAAACCGCCCCGGTCGCGCTTCCGGTGGGGCCGACAGTCCGTAAACTATTCGGTGGTGCGCACGCGCACCGGCGCTCCCCAACACCGCAAGGGCTACCCAAGGACCCCGTCGTCATGGCCGCACCGACCTCGACCCCCAGGACCGCACCCACCGGCACCCCCATGAACGGGGCAGACATCCTCGTCGAGGCTCTCATCCGCCACGGGGTCGACACCGTCTTCGCCTACCCGGGCGGGGCGAGCATGCCGATCCACCAGTCGCTCACCAAGGTCACCGACCGGCTCCGCACGATCCTCCCGCGGCACGAGCAGGGCGGCGGGTTCATGGCCCACGGGTACAGCCGCACCACCGGCAAGGCCAGCGTGTGCGTGTCCACGTCCGGCCCCGGCGCGACCAACTTCGTGACGTGCCTGGCCGACGCGAAGATGGACTCGATCCCGATGATCGCCATCACCGGGCAGGTGTCCACCAAGGTGCTCGGCAACGACGCCTTCCAAGAAACGCCGATGGTGGAGATCTGCCGCGGGATCACCAAGCACCACTACCTGCTGACCCGCGTCGAGGACGTCGCCCGGGTGATGAAGGAGGCGTTCCACATCGCCACCACCGGCCGCCCCGGGCCGATCATCATCGACGTGTGCAAGGACGTGCAGCAGGACACGACGATCCCGAACTGGGACGTGGCGATGGACCTGCCCGGGTACCGCCCGATGCGGAAGGCCCGCCGGGCCGAGCTGGAGCCGGTCATCGCCGCGATCCGGGCCAGCAAGAAGCCGTTCATCTACGCGGGCGGCGGGATCACCCACGCCGCCGCGGCCGCGGAGCTCAAGGAGTTCGCCGAGCTCACCGGCATCCCGGTCGGCCTCACGGTGCACGGGCTCGGGAACTTCCCGTCGGACCACTACCTGTGCCTCCAGATGCTCGGGATGCACGGCACCGTGTACTCGAACTACGCGGTCAACGATGCGGACCTGCTGCTCGCGCTGGGCGTGCGGTTCGACGACCGGGTGACCGGCAAGCTCACCGAGTTCGCCAAGCACGGCAAGATCGTCCACATCGACATCGACCGGAGCGAGATCCACAAGAACAAGTTCGCCGCGGTCCCGGTCCACGGGGACGTGAAGTTCGCGCTGGCCGAGCTGAACGCTCTGCTCCGCGAGGAAAAGAACGCGGACCTCGTCGGCGGCGGCCGGTACGGGGACTGGTGGCGGCAGATCGACGCCTGGCGCGAGTCGGACCCGCTGAAGTTCCAGGACCCGGGCCGGAACATCATCCCGCAGTTCGCCATCAAGCGGCTGTGGGAGATCCTCCGGGACCGGAAGCAGCTCGACGACACGATCATCACCACCGGCGTGGGCCAGCACCAGATGTGGGCGGCCCAGTTCTTCCCGTTCAACAAGCCGCGGAAGTGGATCACCAGCGGCGGCCTGGGCACGATGGGGTTCGGCCTGCCGTCGGCCCTCGGCGCCAAGGTCGCGTTCCCGAACAACCTCGTCATCGACATCGACGGCGACGGCAGCTTCCTGATGAACGTGCAGGAGTTGGCCACCGCCCACGCCGAGAAGATCCCCGCAAAGGTGCTGCTGCTCAACAACCAGCACCTCGGCATGGTGATGCAATGGGAGGACCGGTTCTTCGGCTCGAACCGCGGCCACACGTACCTCGGGGCCGGCGAGGACAAGCCCCCGTACCCCGACTTCGTGAAGATCGCCGAGGGGTTCGGGGTCGAGGCCAAGAGCGTCGCCGCCCGCGACGACCTCGACGCGGCCCTGATCGAGATGATCGAGAGCAAGGGCCCGTACCTGCTCAACGTCCACGTCCCGCACCAGGAGCACGTGCTCCCGATGATCCCGGGCGGCATGAGCGTCAAGGACATCATCAAGGCGTGAGCGACTGAGTGAAGCGTCGGAAGCCCGCGGGACCGGTCCCGCGGGCTTCCGACGTTTCGGGGGTCACGCCTTCCGGCGGTAGTGGGCGGTCATGAAGTGGTGCCACCGGCCGTCGTCGCCGAGGACCCGCGACGTCAGAATCCGGTGGTCCGGAGACACGATCTCGATGGCGTCCTTGTACTTCGCCGTCTTCGAGGGGTCGGTGAAGCTCGGGCCGTCGGCGTCGAGCGTGAGCACCGTCCCGGCCGCGTCCAGCTCGCCCTCGTAGACCCACAGGTTCGTCATCATCGAGCCGATGAACGTGCCCACGAACTTCTTCTTCGCCGGGTCGAAGCCGAGGGTCATGACGGTCCGCCCCGGGCTCCCGTCGGGCATGGCGGTCAGCCCCTCGCACAGCACCCACGTCGCCAGCGACCGGACCGACTCGGACCCGGTGTGGGTCGTCGGGGGCTGGCCCGGCCCCATGCTCGCCTCCATCTCGCTGTCCCAGTCGCCGACGAGTTGCTCCAGCCACTTGTGCTCGGCCTGCGGTTCCGCGTGCATCGCTCCTCCGGGGTTGGGTGGAAGCGGGAGGGTACGCTGTCGGCCGCGGACTTTCGAGGTCAGAAGGCGGCCCGCCCAGCAGATGGTGACCCGGCGGTTACAGGGCGATTCCGTGTTTCACACCGGGTTGTTCGGGTGTGCCCCCTCGCTGGCGCTCGGGGTTCGCCAAGAAGCTGGCTGTTCGGGGCGAACCCGGAGCGCCAGCGAGGGGGGTGGGCACACGACCCACACCACCCAACGTGACACACGGAATCGCCCTGCCGGCGGCTGCTGCCGGTGCAGAAGCGGCGCCGCCGGTGCGTGCCACGCACGGGACGCGCGGTGATGAGGGGTCTTCGAGGCAGAGGTCCGAACGCGGGTGCGTCCCGAGTGCCCGTTTTGCACGCCGCGCGGTACTCCCCTTGAGTTCGCCCCGACCCGGGCGAGTGCTCCGGCCGCCGGCCCGCGCCCGGCCGCTCGCGGTGCGGTCGCTTTTCGGGTGAATCGCCGGCGCGCCGGAGCGGATACCGTTGTGTGCGAACCCGGGACCCGGTGCCATGCCCGAAACGGAAGCCCCCGACCGCCGCGCCCTCTTCGCGGACCACCTGCTCCGGCACCGGGGCCGGCTGTTCGCGTACGTCCACGCGCTGGTGCGCAACCTGGCCGACGCCGACGACGTGTTCCAGCTCACCGCGCTGGCCCTGTGGCGGCGGTTCGACGCCTACGACCCGTCGCGCAGTTTCCTCAACTGGGCGCTCGGCGTCGCGCGCCTGGAAGCGGCGTCCTGGCTCCGCGCCCGCGCCCGCGACCGGCTCCGGTTCTCCGACGACCTCACGGCGGTTCTGCTTGAGGCGTTCGCCGCGCTGCCCGACGAGACCAGCTCGCGCCAGGACGCGCTGCCGAAGTGCGTGGACAAGCTGCCCGAACCCGACCGCGAACTGCTGACCGAGTGCTACCACCGCGGGGCCGACGTGGCCGCCGTCGCCGCCCGACTCGGGCGCTCCGCGTCGAGCGTCCACAACTCGCTGGCGCGCGTCCGCCGGGCGCTGCACGACTGCATCGAGCGGGCCGTCGCCCGCGGAACGGGGAAGTGAGCATGGCCGAGCAGCCGATGTCCGACCGGCTCCGCGAACTGGTCGATGCGTACCTCGACGAGACGATCGCCGCCGCCGAACTCGTGGAACTCGAAGGGCTCCTCCGCACCGACGCGGCCGCCCACGGCTACTTCGCCCGGTACGCGCGGACCCACACGGACCTCGCGCTGGAGGTCGCGTCGCGGGCCGCCGCCGCGCGGACCCTCGCCGGGATTCCCCGGTCGCCGGCGGTGCCGGGCGGGCCGCCCGCAACCCGGACCCTCACGCCGCGGTACGCGCGGTGGGTGGCGGCCGCCTCGCTCCTGCTCGGGATGTCGATCGGCGGCGCGGTCGGCCTCCTCGCCGCGCCGCCCCGACCCGGCGTGCCCCCCGTTCCCGTCCCGCGGTCCGTCGCGCTCGACTTCCGCGAGCCCCGGCCCGGCTCGCTCGCCGACGCGACCGGGAGCGGCACCGGGTTCACCCACCGGCTGCCCGGCACGGGTGCGGGACTGCCGGCGGCCGACCCGAACCTGCGGCTCCGCGCCGGCGGGCTGGAGCTGACCGCCACCGGGAGCGACCTGAACACCCGGTTCCGGCTCGACCAGGCCGAGTTCCCCGGGGTCCGCCTGGCCGACCTGGGGTTCACCGGGGCCGAGGACTTCGAGGCGGTCGCGGCCCTGGCCGACGTGCCCGCGATGGCGTTCGTGGGCCAGTTCGGCGTGTACGCGGGGACCGCCGGCGACTGGGCCGTGCGCGGCGGGCTGGTGAGCCAGCGGGCGCCGGACGCGTACCGCCAGTTCGTGGTGAACACCCGCGACGGCCGCGACAAGGACGCGTACTTCGTCGGCCTCGGCGCCCCGGGCGACGACCTGCGGGTGCGGCTGTCGCGCACCGGCGGGAAGTTCGCGGTCGCGGTCGAGAACCGCACCACCGGGGCGACCGGCACCCTCGCCACCCGGCACCCGGAGTTCCTCGACGGGCGGGCCGACCTCGTGGTCGGGGTGTTCGCGTGCGACCCGCGTGGCACCGATCACACGGCCGTCCGCTTCCGCGAGTTCACCGCCACCGTGTGGGCCGCCCCGCCGGCCCGCTGACCGCGGCGACGCGTTCACCGAATCCGGGTGAATCTCGCCCGCCCCGCGGCGGAGTAGGTTGCACACCCCCCAGACTCCCCCGCCGGTCGCCCCATGACGCGCCCCACCCGATCCCGCCTCGCCGCCGTCGCCGCCTGCCTCGCCCTCTGGGCCGGACCGACGGCGGCGCAGACCGTCCTCGTGAAGCCCTACGTCCAGCCCGGCGACGGGGCCGCGCTCGGTAAGGCCGACGCGAAGGTGCTGTGCTGGCTCACCGACCAGACGCCGGGCGAGTTCGTCGTCGAGTACGAGGTGCCCGGCGGCCGCCCGGTGACGCTCAAGCCCGAGCGCGTCGCCCTCGACTTCGCCAAGGGGCCGGAGCCCAAGAAGTCCGGCGCGGACAAGCCCGAGAAGCCCGCGGACCCGGACGACCCGCCCGAGAAGACCGGGGCGCTCCCCCCGGAGCGCGAGCAGCACTACTTCAAGTACGTCGCCAGGCTCGGCGACCTGCCGCTCAACGCCCAGGTGCGGTACCGCGTGAAGCTCGGCGACACCGTGGTGCGCGAGGCGAGCTTCCGCACCCGCGCCACGCCCGAGAAGACCGTCCGCTTCGCCCTCGTCGGCGACCTCGCCAACGGCAAGGACCACCAGAAGGCGATCGCGTACCGGCTCGCCGAGGAGAAGCCCGAGTTCCTGGTGGCGCTCGGCGACATCGTGTACCCCACGGGCCGGGTGAGCCAGTACATGAGCTTCTTCTGGAAGACGTACAACGACGTGGACGCGGCCGACCCGAAGGCCGGCGCGCCGCTCATGGCGTCGGTCCCGTTCTACCCGGTGCTGGGCAACCACGACGTCGCCGCGAAGTTCCCGACCGTGCCGGACGCGCTCGGGGCGTACTACTTCTTCCACGCCCCGCGGAACGGCCCCGGGGTCGGCCCGTGGGTCACCCCGCTTGGCTCCGACAAGGCCGCGGCCGCCGCGTTTCGCGCCGCCGTGGGCGACAGCTACCCGTCGCTCGACGCCTACTCGTTCGACTACGGCCCGGCCCACGTCGTCGTGCTCAACAGCAACCAGTCGGGCAACGTCGACCAGCCGAAGTTGCGGCAGTGGGTCGAGCAGGACCTGAAGGGCTCCGCCGCGCGGTGGAAGCTGGTGTGCCACCACAACCCGGCGTTCTCCAGTTCGCCGCAGCACTACACCGAGCAGTCGGTGCGGCTGTGGCACCCCATCTTCGAGGCGGGCGGCGTGGACCTGGTGTTCGCCGGGCACGTCCACAACTACCAGCGGACGGTGCCGCTGACGTTCGCGCCGGCGTCGCCGAAGCGGGACAAGCGGGGCCGGGCCGACGGCACGTTCGCCCTGGACCGCGAGTTCGACGGCGCGAAGACCACCGTCCCCCGCGGGATCGTCCACGTCGTGGCGGGCGGCGGCGGGGCCACGCTCTACGGCCCCGGCCTCGACAAGACCGCCCCGCTGCTCCGCAAGGAGCACGGCGACAACTACGCCGACTACACCGCGAAGATGGTCGCCGACCGCCACTCGTTCGTCGTGCTCGACGCCTCCCCCGACGCGCTCACGCTCCGCGCCATCGACGCCGCCGGGAAGGTGTTCGACCAGGTCACACTCACCAAGCCGCAGAAGTGAGCCCCGCCCGCACCCCACCGAAGGAGTCCCCGATGCCCGGCACCCTCTCCCGTCGGCAATTCGCGGCGTCGGCCGCGGCCGCCGTCTCGTTCCCCGCCCTGCTGCGGGCCGACGCGCCGAAGGCGGCCGGCGACGCCGTCGCGTTCTTCCTCGTCGGCGACACGCACTTCCTCGCCAACAAGGAGGATGCGGCGAAGCTCGACGAGCGGTCCGCGGCTGTCACGTCGCGGTTGGTCGACGTGCTGAACAAACTCCCCGGCACGGAGATCCCGAAGGAGGCGGGCGGCGGCACCGTGCTGGCCCCGCGGGGCGTCATCCACGCCGGCGACTGCATCGACACCGGCGACAAGGCGAACGTGAAGATGCAGGAGACCGAGTGGGCCGCGTTCCGCGACGCCTACGGCCTCACCGGCACGGACGGGAAGTTGAAGGTGCCGGTGTACGAGGTCCACGGGAACCACGACAGCCCCCGCGGCGACGGCCTCGCGGTGAAGAAGATCGTCGAGCGGAACAAGACGCGACCCGGCGTCGAGAACGTGTCGAAGAGCGGCGTCCACTACTCGTGGGACTGGGGCGGGGTCCACTTCGTCAACCTCGGGATCGTCGTCGGGCAGGCCGCCGACCCGGCCCGCAAGCGCCGCTACGCCCCGCTCGGCAGCCTCGACTTCCTCGTGGGCGACCTCAAGGAGAAGGTCGGCACGTCGGGCAAGCCGGTCGTCGTCACGCACCACGTCGACATGCTCCGGTACGCGCAGCCGCTGCCGGTCGAGGACAAGAAGGCGGAAGGGATGGAGTGGGACCCGGCCGACGTGCGGGGGTTCCACGACGCTCTCAAGGGGTACACCGTCGCGGCCATCCTGTACGGCCACACCCACGCCCGCAACGTGTTCCGCTGGGACGGCTCGAACACGGCCGCGAGGGACGGCATCCCGACGTTCAACGTGGACAACAGCAGCCACTTCTCGGGCAAGCAGCAGGCGTTCTTCTACTTCGAGATCCGCGGTGATGGATTGATTGTCCGCGAGTACCACACCGGGGACGCCTGGGAGACGGGCGCGTGGACCCCGCAGACGTGGACCGCCCCGGTCGCACCGGCGAAGAAGTAACCCCCACCGGAGACACCCATGAAGCGGCTCATTCTCGCACTGCTCGCGGCGCCGCTCGGCGTCGCCCTCCTCGGCCCGGCAGGGGCGGCCCCGTCGGAGGAGGCGGGCGTCACGTTTATCGTGACCTCGGACTCGCACTACGTCTCGTCGAAGAACCTGGAGCGGATCGACCGCAACAAGGTCACCATCGAGCGGATGAACGCCATCCCGGGGACCGCGTGGCCGGACAAGCTCGGCGGCGGGAAGGTCGGCACCCCGCGGGGCGTGCTGGCGCTCGGCGACCTGATCGACGACGGCGACAAGCGGGACGAGACCCCCGTGCAGTGGCGGCACTTCGAGAAGCAGTTCGGCCTCGACGGGACCGACGGGCTCCTCAAGTACCCGGTGTTCGAGGGGTGGGGCAACCACGACGGCCCGCCGGTCGGCAAGGAGAAGTTCGGGTTCAGCGTGCAGGCCAAGATCAAGGAGCGGACCGTCGCGCGCAAGAAGGCCGGGCGGATCGGGAACGTCTCGGAGAACGGGCTGCACTACTCGTGGGACTGGGACAAGGTCCACTTCGTGCAGACCAACCTGTACCCCGCCGACACGCAGCACGCGAAGGTCCGGTACTCGCTGCCGTGGCACGACCCGCAGGGGGCACTGGCGTTCGTGAAGGACGACCTGAAGGCCAGCGTCGGCGACAGCGGGCGGCCGGTGATCATCGTGTCGCACTGCGGCGTCGACACGGACTGGTGGCACCCCGAGGACTGGGCCGCGTTCTACGCGGCGGTGAAGCCGTACAACGTGATCGCCTACTTCTACGGGCACACGGGCACGGGCCCGCGGAGGTACAAGCCCGAGGGCGAGGACAGGGTGCTCGACTGCGTGAACACCGGGCAGTCGGAGAAGGGGTCCGTCGTGGCCGAGGTCACCGAGAAGCGGCTGCGGCTCGCGTTCCACGCCAAGAAGGACGCCAAGGCCGAGCAGGTCGAGTGGGAGTGGAAGTACCCGCTCGACAAGCCCGTCACCGCGGGCAAGTAACGCAGGCGCAAGAGTGTGCCGTCTGGCTCGCACCGAAGCCAGAGGACGCGCCGTGTACTCACGCCGATCCGCGCGCCCCGACCGTGGCAAGCGCGGGCCGGCGTGCGCCCGCTGCCGGTCTGGGGCTGGGCCGACCCCGGCGTGGCGGTGGGCGTGACGCTCGGCGCCGGGGCCGGAGGGGCCGCGGTCACTTCTCACTGACGGCGATGTCGAACTCGTTCGGCCCCGCCTCGGTCACCTCGCGAACGTCCCGGCTGTCGTGCCCGAACCGCTCGGCCACGAGGCTCACCCCGACGGTCGGCTCGATCCGGGCCATCTCCCGGTCCGGGTTCGGCACCTCCTTGAGCGCGTGAACCTGCACCACGTTCTTGCCGGCCCGCGCCTCGCCGGCGAACCGGCCCTTGACGACGGGGATGGACCGCGGCGCGGCCCCGTCGGACGGGACGAACACCACCCGGCCCTCGGTCAGCGGCGCGCCGTCCCGCGTCACCCGCCCGGACACCGGCACGTACGGCGGCTCCGGTTGCGGCCCGCACCCCGGGGCGAGGGCGGCGACGGCGGCGACCGCGGCCAACACCAGTCGAGTCATTGCGTGCTCCCTGAGTTCAGAAGGTCGGTCCCGGTCGGCGCGGCGGTCAGTCGGTCGTCACCTGGCCCTCGTCCCGGATCGCCATCCGGGCCAGGTTCTCGATCGCGACCCCCTCGCCCAGGAACCGCACCGACCCGTCGCCGAACGCCGCGTTCACCCCGCCCGGGTGGGCCGAGTTGAGCGGGGTGTTGTTCCCCATGCTGCCGCACACGCCGGGGTTGGTGACGCAGTCGTTGGTGGTGTTCACGTTGGCCCCGGTGGGCACCTGCCACCCGGTCTTCTGGTTGATGCGGTACCGGATGGTGGTGCACTGGAAGGTGCGGACGTCGGTGTTGGTGGTGCTGCTCGGCAGGCTCGATTTGTTGGTCCCGATGAGCCACCCGTGGTGGGCCATCGCCCCCCACGGCACCCTGGTGCCGTCGACCAGGGTGAGCAGGTCCGACTGCTCGCTGAGGACCAGCGTGTTACTGGTGCCGTCGCTCAGGCCGCCGATGCTCAGCCGGCTCCCGATGAAGAACGCGCCGTTGGCGGCCGCCGGCCCGCCCCGGGCACCGGTCCCGCCGCCCGGGCTCCACCGGGTGTCGGTGTACCCGGGCAGGACCGACGGCAGCGCGCCGGACACGGCCGCGTAGCTCCCGGCCATGATCTCCACCCGCAGGCTCGGGTCCGACAGCTTGGTGTTGCCGGACCCGTCCTGGGCCCAGAGCGGCTTGGGACTGGCCGGGCACCGGTACGCCGGGACCACCACGGCGTCGGCCGCCTGGTAGTTCTGCGCCAGCGCCCACCCCGGGTTCCCGGTGGCCGGGTTGAGGTTGAGGGCGGAGTACAGGGCCTGCTGCTCGATGTACGGCAGGACGAACACCGTCCACCCGTTGCCGAACTGCGCCCCGCCGGTGTAGGTGCCGAACGGCGCGCGGGTGTCGGCCGCGCCGGGGGGCAGCGCACCGCGGGTGTCGTGGTGGGCGTGCATGGCCAGGGCGATCTGCTTGAGGTTGTTCTGGCACTTGGCCCGTGCGGCCGCCTCGCGGACCTTCTGCACGGCGGGCAGCAGTAGGCCGATCAGGATCGCGATAATGGCGATGACGACCAACAGCTCAATGAGCGTGAACCCGTGTCCGGGCCGGCGGAGAGTCGGCATGAGGCACCTTGGAATCGGGACGAAAGCGGCCGGAGAATGAATGCGACGGGGGCGAAACGGTCCGGAACCGGTTGCGGCGGGCCGCCCCGGCCGGGCGGCCCGCACGTACTCCATCTCTACACCCCGTTGGGGCGTTCAGGCATGTTCAATCCCCGGGCCAGATGTTATGAAAGATGAACATCTGGCCCCCGCGGTGTCACATGAAAGCACTCCGGCTCGACCTGTTCGTCAACTACATCGCCGCGGCCCGGGCCGGGAGCCTGAGCCGCGCCGCGGTCGAAGCCGGGCTGTCCCGCACCGCCCTGTGGCAGCAGTTGCGGGGGCTGGAGCGGGCCTACGGGGCGACCCTGTTCCGGCGGAAGCGGTACGGGATCGAGCTGACCGCAGAGGGCGAGCAGTTCCTCTCGCTGGTGGAACCGCTGGTGGCCGGGTTCCGGGCGCTGCCCGCGGCGTTCGACGCGTTGCGGCACGGGCGGGTGCCCGTTCTGCGGGTGGCGTGCCCGGACAGCATCGAGGAGAACGAGCTGGTGCCGGTGCTCGAGCGGTTCCGGGAGGAGCACCCGGGGGCCCGGGTCGAGGTGGTGGAGACGCCGTCCCGCGGGGTGCCGGGGTTGATCGCGGCGGGCGAGGCGAGCCTCGGGCTCGAGGTCGATCCGCCGGCGGCGTCCGCGGCCGGCCCCCTGCGGTACGAGCGCCTGTACGACCGGCGGGTGTTCATCGCGATGCGAGCGGACCACCCGCTCGCGGCCGGGCGGCTCACCCTCCGCGCGCTCGCCGGGGTCCCGTTCGCGACCGAGCCGACCGGGAGCCGGCTCCGGAGCCGGTTGGAGCAATCGTTCGTGACGGCCCGGCTGGCGGAGGGCCTGCGGGTGGTGTTCGAGTCGTCGAGCGAGCGGGTGCTGCTGGGCGCGGTGGCCCGGGGAGAAACGGTGACGGCGATCAGTTGCCGCCGGGGCCCGCGGGCCCCGGGCGGGGTGCGGGTGCGGGCCGCCGGGCACCTCTTCGGCCGGCTCCCGGTGTACCTGGTGTCGCGGCCGGGCCGCCCCCCGGACCGGGTCGCCTCGGCGTTCGAGGCCGTCCTGGTCCGGTGCCTGCGAACGGGGTCCGGCTGACCGGGAGCCGGCGAGCACGGTGCGGGTCGGCCCCACCCACGCCGGCAAGGCGCGGAGCGGGGTGGCCGGGGGGAACAGCGCGGCGCCGGCCTTCGTGTTGCCCCCGGCCCGGCCCCCGTTACGGGTTCGGGCGGGCGCTCGACTTCAGGCGCCCGACCTCGGCCTCCAGTTCGGCGATCCGGGTCTGGAGCCGGCCGACCACCGGGGCGAGTTGCCGCTCGCTGAACCGCCGGTGAATGTGTTGCGGGCAGTTCACGTCCCACGCGGCGACGGTGAACACGACCGCCCGCTCGACCTTCCCCGGGTACGCCGGGTCGGCCAGATTGGCGAGCAGGGCCGGATCGTCCTCGACCACCCGCGCGGTGCCCCACACCTTCACCCGCCGGCGGTTCGCGTAGTCCACCAGGAACAGAAACGCCTTGGGGTTCTCGCTCAGGTTGCCGACCGAGAGGTACTGCCGGTTCCCGCCGAAGTCAGCGAACGCCAGGGTGCGGTCGTCGAGGGCCTTGAGGAACCCGGGCGGGCCGCCGCGGTACTGCACGTACGGCTGGCCGTCGGCGGTCGCGGTGGCCAGGTAGAACATGTCCAGGTCGGCCAGGTACTCGCGGAGTTCGTCCGTGACGGCGGTCTCCCACCCGCCGGACTCCTCCATCCGGGCGTAGCCCCGGCGCGAGCCCTTCTCCGCCTGAACGGCCTTCACCGCCGGGGTGAAGGCCACGTCGCTCGTGTACGTCGTCATCGTCGTGCCTCCTGGTGGTTACCCGCGGCTGACGTGCCGGCCGAGGAAGTCCCTCATCAGGGCGGCGACCTCGGCGGCGTGCGTCTCCAGGGCGAAGTGCCCGGCGTCGAGCAGGTGCGTCTCCACGGTCTCGAGGTCGCGCGTGTACGGGCGGGCCCCGGCCGCCGGGAAGATCTGGTCGTTCTTGCCCCAGGCGATCAGCACCGGGGGCTGGTGCGTGCGAAAGTACTCCTGCCACGCGGGGTACAGCGGCGGGTTCGACCCGTAGGAGAGGAACAGGTCGAGCTGGACCTCGGCGTTGCCGGGCCGGTCGAGCAGGAACTGGTCGTGGGCCGCGCCGTCCGGGCCGACCAACTCGGGGTGCGGCTCGCCGTGCGTGTACTGCCACTTCGTCGCGTCGTAGGTGAGCAGCCCGCGGAGGGCGTCCCGCTTCTCCCTGCTCGTCGGCTCGGCCCAGTACGCCTTGATCGGCTTCCAGAAGTCGTTGTCCAGCCCCTCGTCGTAGGCGTTCCCGTTCTGCACCACGATCGCGGTGACGCGGTCCGGGTGCTTGCTCGCCAGCCGGTACCCGACTGGGGCGCCGTAGTCCTGCACGTACAGGGCGTACTTCGTGAGGCCCACCTTCTCGGTGAAGGCGTCGATCACCGACGCGAGGTTGTCGAACGTGTACGCGAACTGGTCGCGGGGCGGCATCGCGCTGTGGCCGTAGCCGGGGTAGTCGGGGGCGATCACCCGGTACTCGCCGGCGAGCCGCGGGATCAGGTCGCGGAACATCTGCGAGCTGGTCGGGAACCCGTGCAGCAGCAGGATCGCCGGGGCGTCGGCCGGGCCGGCCTCGCGGTAGAAGATGTCGAGGCCGTTCACTGTTACCGTCTTGTGGGTCACCTTCGTCGCGCGGGTCGTGGCGGTCATGGGAAGTCCTCCGGTTGGGTGTGTCTTGATTCGGGTCGGGATTAGTGGGTGAGAGCCAGGGCCGGTTCGCTCGCCGGGGTCGCGGCGCCGGCGTCGGCCCGTCGCCGCAGGTGCGCCTTCGCCGAGTCGGCCATCGTGACGACCGCGGCCCCGAGCATGATGGCGTCCTTCACCACCAGCCGCCCCGGGCCGGTCAGCAGCGGGAACCCGTGCTCGCCGCTGCCCAGGTCCGGAACCCACGCCTCGGGCGTGGTCACCAGGAACGACAGGGTGACGACCGACATCACCGCCACCAGGAAGCTGCCGACGGCCGCGACCCGCGGGAACACGGGGTGCAGGGCGATCAGCACCCCGTACAGCACGATCACCGAGCCGAGCCCCCACGCGAACGGGTAGGTGCGGTTCGCCTCGTGCCAGGCGCGGTTCTCGGGCACCAGCGCGCCCTCCTTGTTCATGTGCTCCCTGTAGCGGCCGGGGTCGGCGTAGAAGAAGCTCATCGCCGGGCTGTTGGCCACGAACGGGACGATCCCCTCGGCCTCGTAGCGGTACGCCTTCAGCCCGCCGATCCACACGAGCACCACCACCAGCCCGATCCGGGTCAGGGCGGTGCCGAGCCCGTCCAGCCGGGCGGCGTACTCGAACAGTCGGTCGAAGCGGTCCATGGGTTGCCCTCGTGTGAGTGTCTCGCGGAATCGCCGTGCGGCTCAGCGGGCGGCGCGGCGGGGCTCGTCGTAGCGGGCCCGCTCGAGCGCCGCGGGGTCGGTGACCGAGTCGAGCACGGCCCCGCACGTCGGGCAGACCCAGTCGATCCGGGCCGGGCGGGCGGTGTAGCCCATCAGCAGGGCCATCGCGCCCAGCACCGACCGGCGCTTGACCGGCAGCGCGGCCGGGTGCGTGTCATCGTTCCCGCACGGGCACCGGGCGGCGGGCGGCGTGTTCGTCGTGCGCATCGTGGTCTCGGGTTCGGGGGGTCAGGGGTTCGCGTGTCACGCCGCCGCGCCGGCGGCGAGCGGGGCGGCCGGCGGGAAGTCGAGGTCGGTGGCGGCGACGGTGTTGAAGTAGTTGGTGAACACGTTGAGCGCGACGTGGGCGACGACCTCGGCGACGGCCGCGTCGTCCCACCCGGCGGCCCGGACGGCCGCGAGGTCGGCGTCGGTCACCCGCCCGCGGGCGTCCACCACGCGGCGGGCGAACTTCACCAGCGCGTCGGTCCGGCCGTCCACCGCGCCGCCGAGCCGGGCGTCGCGCACCTGGTCGGGGGTCAGCCCGACCGCCTTGCCGACGGCGCTGTGGGCGGCCAGGCAGTAGTCGCACCCGTTGGCCTCGGCCGCGGCCAGGGCGATCTGCTCGCGGACCTTCGCCGGCAGGGCGCCCTTCGCCAGCGCTCCGCTCAGGCCGAGGTAGCCGTCGAGGACGGCCGGGCTGTTCGCCATCGCGCGGGTCATGTTCGGGACCAGCCCGAGCTTCTGCTTCACGGCGTCGAGCAGCTCCTTCCCGCGGCCTGTGGCGGTCTGCGGGTTGACGGCGGGGATGCGGGACATGGCCTTCTCCTGTGGGTCTGCGGTTCGCTCCGGGTCGTTCCGGAGGTGAATGACCCCCAGTAATCCACACGCCGTGCCACCTCATCACGGATTCCACAACCAGAATAACTGCAGTATCTTGTGGATATTCACGTGAATCATCATCGCTGACGAGATTACGTAAATTTGCGATTTCTCGTAATCTGGTCCCGAACTCTCGTCAGGGGACCAGTCATGTCCATCGAGCCGTCCGGACCTCTCTTCGCCGATCCCCGACGGCTCCTCCTCGACATGGCGCGCGAGCACGCGCTGCCGGACCTGCTGCGGCTGGTGGTCACGCGCCTCGCCGAGTCGCCACGGGTAGCGCTGGCTCGCGTCTGGCTGGTGCAACCGACCGCGGGGTGCGCCGGTTGCCCCGACGCGGCGGCGTGCCGCGCCCAGTCGAGTTGCCTGCACTTGGTCGCGAGTGCGGGCCGCTCGGCCGTCGATCCGCGAGTCGAGTGGACGCGCCTCGACGGCGCGTTCCGGCGCATCCCGCTCGGCGCACGCAAGGTGGGGCGGATCGCGGCGACCGGCGAGCCGCTGGAGGCGCCCGACCTCTCCGCCGCGAGCCCGCCGGAGTGGATCGCGCGCCCGGACTGGCTGCGGGCCGAGGGGATCGGGGCCTTCGGCGGCCAGCCGCTCGTCCACCGCGGTCAGGTCCTCGGGGTGCTGGCCGTGTTCGCCCGCGGGTCGGTCGACGGGGAGTGCATGGACTGGCTCCGCACGATCGCCGACCACGCCGCCGCGGCCATCGCCACGGCGCGGGCGTTCGAGCGGATCGAGGAACTGACCCGGCGGCTGGAGTCGGAGAACGAGTACCTGCGCGAGGAGGCGGCCGGGGGGTTCGGCGAGCTGGTCGGCCAGGGGCCGGCGCTGGGCGCGGTGGCCCGGCAGATCGACCTCGTGGCCCCGACCGACTCGGCCGTGCTGGTCCTCGGCGAGAGCGGCACCGGCAAGGAGCTGGTCGCCCGCGAGGTCCACCGCCGGAGCAAGCGGGCCGCGCGGCCGCTGGTGAAGGTGAACTGCGCCGCGGTGCCCCGCGAGTTGTACGAGAGCGAGTTCTTCGGGCACACCCGGGGGGCGTTCACCGGCGCGCTGCGGGACCGGGCCGGGCGGTTCGAGCTGGCCCACGGCGGCACCCTGTTCCTCGACGAGGTGGGCGAGATCCCGCTCGACCTCCAGGCCAAACTCCTGCGGGTGCTGCAGGAGGGGGAGCTGGAGCGGGTCGGCGAGGAGCGGACCCGCCGGGTGGACGTGCGGGTCATCGCGGCGACCAACCGCGACCTCCGCGCCGAGGCCGGGGCCGGGCGGTTCCGGCAGGACCTCTACTACCGACTGAGCGTGTTCCCGATCGCCCTGCCGCCGCTCCGGCAGCGCGCGGAGGACGTGCCGCTGCTGGCCGACCACTTCCTCGCGGCCGCCGCACGCAAGCTCGGGCGGCCGAAGCCGCGGCTGACCCTTGCGGCCGTGCAGGCGCTCCAGCGGTACCGCTGGCCGGGGAACGTCCGCGAGTTGCAGCACGTGATCGAGCGAGCGGTCATCACCGCCGAGGGCGGGCGGCTGGCGATCGAGCTGCCCGAGGACGCGCCCGGCCCGCCGCGGAAGGCGGCCGCCCCGCCCGCAGCCGGGGAGGACGTGGTGCGGACCGACGCGGAGATCCGCCAACTGGAGGCGGACAACATCCGCGCGGCCCTGCGCCGGGCGAAGGGGAAGGTGTCCGGCGCCGGGGGCGCGGCCGAGGTGCTCGGGGTGAGGCCGACCACCCTCGCCTCGCGGATCAAGGCGCTCGGCCTGTCGGCGCCCCGGGACGGGTCCGCCGGGTAGGCGGTGACCTGGCGACTCGTTTCAGCGCCGCGGGACGTCGAACTTGACGACCTCGCGCCCGCACCGCGTGGTTCGCGTCCGCCAGCTCGACGGCGCGGGCCGGGCTACCCCGGTGACGTCTCCGCGATCCGCTTGCGGAACTCCGGGGTCGGCAGCCCGCCCACGCCCCAGTCCTCGAGGTTCACCTCCTGGATGATCACGAAGGTCAGCGCCGGCGGCTTGTTCAGCACGTCCACCAGCAGGTCCGTCGCCCCTTTAATCAGGGCGGCCTTCTGCTCGGGCGTCGCCCCCTCGCGGGTGATCTGAATGGTCACGATCGGCATCGCACTCTCCTCGTTGGTTACCAGTGCCCGGCGTGCGCGCCGCCGTCGACGTGCAGCGTCTCGCCGGTCACGAACTTCGCCGACTCCAGGTACAAGACGGCATCGACCACCTCCTGCACCGTGCCCATGCGCCCGACCGGGTGCAGCCCGGCGAGGAAGGCGTGCGTCTCGGGCTTGTGCATCGGGGTGGCGATCACGCCGGGCGCCACCGCGTTCACCCGGACGCCCCGGTCCGCGTACTCGATGGCCAGCGACCGGGTGACCGCGTCCAGCCCGCCCTTGGTGAGCGACGCCAGCGCCGACGGCACGCCCTTCACCGGCTGCCCGACGAGCGTGGTGGTCAGGTTCACGACGTGCCCCCCGCCCTGCGCGAGCATCTGCCGGATCGCGCTCTGCGACACGTAAAAGAAGCCGGCGAGGTTGAGCGAGACCTTGGCGGCGAAGTCCGCGGGGGTGTACTCGGTGAACGGCTTGGCGATGAACATCCCGGCGTTGTTCACCAGCGTGTCCACCCGGCCGAACTTCGCCACCGCCTCGGCGATCACCCGGTCGGCGACGGCCGGGTCGGCGATGTCGCCGGCGACGGCCAGCACGTCCGCCGCGGCGTCGGGTGCGATCGACCGGGAGTTGGCGACGACCCGGTAGCCCCGGTCGAGGAACCCGCGGACCAGCCCGGCCCCGATCCCTTGTGACGCGCCGGTGACGACGGCGACCTTGCGCTCGGTGCTCATGACAGTCTCCCTGTTGAAGTGAAGGCTTGTACGCCGCGGAACCGGCCCGCCCGCACTGTGCGGGCAAGCGGGTCCGGGGGGTTCGGCTCAGACGAGGGTGACGGCGACGTCGATGTTCCCGCGGGCGGCCCTGGAGTACGGGCACGTCTCGTGCGCGACGTGCACCAGCGCCTGTGCGAGCTCGCGGTCCAGCCCCGGCAGGCTGACGTCGGGCCGCGCCCGGAGGGCGTACCCGCCGGGGTTGGTACCGGGGTCCGCCTCGGCGTCGACGCCCCGGCCGGCCGGCCGCGCGACCGTCTGTTGCGCGGCCGCCGGCCCGACGGCGCTCATGAAGCACGCCGACCGGCCGGCGGCGAACAGTTGCTCCGGGTTGGTCCCGCCGCCCGCGGCGCCCGGGTTCGGGAGCTCGACGTCGAGCCGGCCGCCCGGGGTGCGCGACCTGCCGTCCCGGCCGCCGGTGGTGCGGGTCTTGGCGGCGTACAGGACATTGTCGATCGCGTTCACGACGGTCTCCCGTTAAGTGCCGCGGGTCCGGCCCCGCGGTTGCAAATCGCAACTGAGCGGGTATACTGGAGGTACGGTTGCCTCTTGCAACCAAATTCCGCATTCGGGAGCTGGGTCATGAAGCGCACGAGTTTCACGGACGACGCGTGCCCGGTGGCGCGGTCGGTCGAGGCGGTGGGCGACTGGTGGTCGCTCCTGATCGTACGCGACGCGTTCATCGGGAAGAAGAGGTTCGGCGAGTTCCAGACGTCGCTCGGCGTCGCGAAGAACATCCTCACCGTCCGGCTCAAGAAGCTGGTCGACGACGGGGTGCTGGAACAGGTTCCGGCGTCGGACGGCAGCGCCTTCAAGGAGTACGCGCTGACCGAGAAGGGGCGCGGGCTCCTGCCGGTCATCGCCGCACTCGGCCAGTGGGGCGGCGCCGGATCGGAGTTCCGGCTGGTGGACCGCAAGAAGGGCAAGGCCGTGCGGCTGGAGTTCCGGTCCGCGGACGGGCACCGGCTCGCCCCCGACGACGTGAAGCTGGTCCACGGCGCCGCGGTGTGAGCCGCGCTGCGTCCCCGCGGGCACGGGCCCGCGCTCGCAACGGGTCGACTCGACGGCCAGCGAAGAGCGCGCCGCGCGGCCCCGCGCTCAGCCGACGGGGCGAGGGTCCGGGCCGGCCGGGCCGCCAGTCGCTGACGGGAGCGGGGCGGTCACTTCCCGATGCAGAACCGCGAGAAGATGCGGTCGAGCAGGTCGTTCGTGTACACGGCTCCGGTGAGTTCGCCGAGCTGGTCGAGGGCCGCCCGCAGCGCCGCGGCCGCGAGTTCGGGCGGGTCGGCGGCCGCCACGTGGTCGCGGGTCGCGAGCAGGTGGTCGAGGCACGCCGCGACGTGGTGCCGGCACCGGCTCTGGCTCGGGGCCAGCGCCGGCCGCGCCCGCGACGCGACCGCCTCGCCGAGCGCCGCGCGAACCGCTCCGGTGCCGCCCGGAACGGAGCAGGAGATTGGCGAGCGGGGGGCGTGAGCCCCCCGCGGTTCTTTCTGAGTCACACCCTAGGGGGGCGGACGCCCCCCCCGCGCCGGGGGCGGGAGGTGGCCCTTAGGTAGCACGCGGAGGACGGAGGCCCCCGGGGCCCCCCGGTCCCGGCGCTGGCTTGGGGCGGGGGGGGGGGGTGCCCCCCCCGGGTTTCTTAGTGACCCCCGCCGGGGGGGGCCCCCCCCCCCCCGCTCGCCGGGCTCGGCAGGTCGCACTTCGTTCGCACGCGGAGCACGTCGGCCCCGGTCGCCGCCAGGCGCGCCGCGTCGGCGGTGCCGAACGCGCCTTGCTCGTCGCACCACAGGACCACGTCGGCCGCGGACGCCGCGCCGCGGCCGAGCCGCTGGGCCTGCTCCTCGATCGTGTCGGCCGCGTCCTGCCAGCCGGCCGTGTCGATCAACTCGACCCGCACGCCGGCCACGTCGGTCCCGCGGGTGAGGTAGTCGCGGGTCGTGCCGGGGACCGGGCTCACGAGCGCGTCGCCGCCCGCCAGCGCGTTGAACAGGCTGCTCTTCCCGGCGTTCGGGAGCCCCACGAGCGCCACGCGGACCGGCCGCCCCGACACCGTGCGGTCGTCGAGTTGACCGAGGAGTGCTTCGAGGTGGCGAACGGCCGCGTTCACCCGGCGGAGCGTCTCCGGGGTGCCGACGAACTCGATGTCCTCGTCGGCGAAGTCGAGCGCCGCTTCGAGGTCCGCGAGCAGGTTCAGCAGGTCGTCGCGGAGCGCCGCGAGCGGCTCCGAGACGCCGCCGGCGAGCTGCGCGAGCGCCGTGCGGAGTTCGGCGTCGGTGCCGGCCTCGATCACGGCGTGAACGGCCTCGGCCCGCGGCAGGTCCTTCTTCCCGCTCAGGAACGCGCGCAGCGTGAACTCGCCGGGTTGCGCCGGGCGCGCGCCGGCGGCGAGGAGGTCGGCCACGAGGCGCTCGACGAGCGGCGGCGAGCCGATGGTGTGAAGCTCGGCGAGGTCCTGCCCGGTGTACGACCGCGGCCCGGGGAACACGTACAGCGTCGCCGGCAGCGGCGCGTGAACGCCGGTGAGGCGCAGCGCGCCGGGAACGAGGCGGCGGGCGGCGGCCGCGAGCCCGCTGTTGGGCTGGAACACCGCGGCGACGACCGCGAGCGCCTTCGGGCCGCTGACGCGCACGACGGCCCGCGCCCCGGCACCCGGGGCCGACGACACCGCGACGATCGTGTCGCCGGGGTGCGGCAACGCGGACTTCTCGAACGACATGGCGGCCTTACTAGAAGGGGGAGGATTCCGGCATCACCTCCGGGGAATCTCACCCACGATCCCCCCGACAGGCTCCGAGGAATAGTCATCAAGGCTGCTCGGGTCAACGCTCCAGAGAGCGGCGAGTTGCAGCACGCAACTCTCGTCTGCGGTGGTTGGGTCATCAGCCCGATTAACGACGGGTGGTGTGGTCGGCCCGTCAGTGAACCGGAAGCCGAGATCGAATTCTTGTTTTGTTTGTGGGCCTTCGTTCCAGATCACCGAGCTTCGCTGTCCGAGCCAGCCGTAGCCGCGGAGGAACTGCCCCTTCCGGGCACGCGCCCACACGTGCAATTCGGACTCTCGGTGCGTGCAAAAGTATTGAGCGTCTTGAAAGCGCCGACTCAATTCTTCCAGTAGCGGCTTCGCGAACGCCTCCACCTGTTCCGGTGGGAACAGACACCGCCCCGTGGCGAGCGTCCAGTCGCCAACCGGGGGCGTTACGAACACGCTCGACTTGCACGCCGCAGCCACACCTTCCTCCCAAGTCACCGGGCGTCGCCGTTGCAGGCCGAGGGCGGTAGCTACCGCCAGAGGGTCAGTGGATTCGAGTGCCACCCAGGCGAGGTCAGAGCCGAACGAGACCGGGCCATCAACGCTCGAATCCTCGGGGCCGAAGGCGAACTTCACGAGCAGCCCACCGAGCACACCACCGAAGGCGAACCCGAGCAAAGGGAGCAAATCGCCGCGGACCTGGCCGGGAGAAGGCAGCGGGGCGTCTTTCAGGGGAACACGAGGTTCTTTGCCGAGTCCCGCGACCCGTTCGGCCAAGACCTCCTCCGCGGCGGCAAACGCCTCGTCGGACCATCGGTCGCGGTCCTTCCGCTGAACGACCTCTTCCAGTTCAGCGGTGGATTTCTGCGTGAAGTGTACCTTTACCGTCTCGACCAGTTGGCGGTTCAGTCCCATCAGCTGGTTCCTCCCGGGGCATTCGTTCTTCCGCAGTGTCGTTGTCCGTACACCGACAATACCGCAATTCGCCGAGTTCGCACAGGAGTTCACATGACCGCCGCAGACGCCTACGCCGAACTGGTCCGCCGCAGCAAGGAACTCGGCGTCCTGAACTCCTGCGCCGCGGTCCTCGGGTGGGACCAGCAGACGTACATGCCCGCGAAGGGGGCCGGGCTCCGCGGCGAGCAGATGGCGTTCCTCGCGGCGCTGTCGCACCAGAAGTTCACCGACCCCAAGATCGGCGAGTTGCTCGCGGCCGTCGAGGGGTCCGACGCCGTCGCGAACCCGGAGGCCGACGCGGCCGCGAACGTCCGCGAGTGGCGGCGGGCCTACGACCGCGCCACCAAGCTCCCCGAGGCGCTGGTCGCGGAGCTGGCCCGCGTCACCACGCAGGCGCAGCAGGCGTGGGAGCAGGCGAAGAAGGCCAACCAGTTCGCCACGTTCCGCCCGCTCCTCGAGCGCGTCGTCGAACTCAAGCGCCAGGAGGCCGACGCCGTCGGGTTCAAGGAGCACCGCTACAACGCGCTGATCGAGGAGTACGAGCCGGGCACCACGGTCGCCGACCTGAAGGCGCTGTTCGCGGGGCTGACGAAGCAGCTCGTGCCGCTCATCCAGAAGTTCGCCGACCTGCCGAAGAAGCCGGACCGCTCGGTCCTGGAGCGCGAGTACGCGGTGGACCGGCAGAGGCTGTTCGCGGAGTCGGCCGCGGTCGCGATCGGGTACGACTTCGCCGCCGGCCGGCTCGACACCACGTCGCACCCGTTCTGCTCGGGGTTCGGCCCCGGCGACTGCCGCATCACGACCCGGTACAACCCGCGGTCGTTCTCCGACGCGTTCTTCGGCGTGCTCCACGAGACCGGGCACGCGGTGTACGAGCAGAACCTGCCGGCCGAGCACTTCGGCACCCCGCTCGGGGTCGCGTGCTCGTTCGGGGTCCACGAGTCGCAGTCGCGGCTGTGGGAGAACCAGGTCGGCCGCGGCCGGCCGTTCTGGGACCACTTCTTTCCGCGCCTGCGCCAGGCGTTCCCCGCGGCGGTCGGCGACGTGAGCCCGGACACCTTCTACGCCGCGATCAACGACGTGCGGCCGTCGCTCATCCGGGTCGAAGCGGACGAGGCGACGTACAACCTGCACATCGCGCTGCGGTTCGAACTCGAGCTCGCGCTGCTGTCTGGAGATCTGGCAGTTGTCGACCTTCCGGACGCCTGGAACACGCGATTCACCGCACTCTTCGGCCTCACGGTCCCCGACGACACCCGCGGGTGCCTGCAGGACATTCACTGGGCGTTCGGCGGCATCGGGTACTTTCCGACGTACACGCTCGGAAACCTCTACGCGGCGCAGTTCATGGCGGCCGCGAAAACCCAGCTCGGGGCAGAAAGCCTTGAGGGCGACATCCGCCGGGGGGAGTTCGGGCGCCTGAAAGAGTGGCTGGTGAAGAACATCCACCGCCACGGGCAGCGGTTCCGGGCGGCCGAGTTGTGCCGGCGGGTGACGGGAAGTTCACTTGTGCCGGAACCATTCGTGGCGCACCTGAATGAAAAATATACCGCTCTCCAAGCCGTGTGCTAGGGTTCCAGGTGACCGTCCGTGCCGTCGCGAGTCGCGCGTCCGGCACGTTCGACAAGCCTGGCGAGAGTTTTGTCCCTCAGAGACCGGCGAGCCGCCCCGCTGGCACCGGAAGTGCAAGCGCAACACGGGGACGCCACCCCCGCTCGCCCCTACCGGGATTTCCTGACGTCATGCTTCCAACAAAAACCTCGGACGCACGGGAAACCGCGGACGACGTGAAGGGAACCGTGTCGGCACACTCGAGCGACACCCAGACCCTCCTCAACCTCCAGCGGGACGTCCCGGCGCCGTCCCCCCCCGAGAACGCGCCGCCGCCCGAAGCGGGCATGCAGGTGGGCCGGTTCGTGCTGCGCGAGAAGCTCGGCGAGGGCGTGTCGTGCCACGTCTTCTGCGGGTGGGACTCGGCCACCTCGACGCGGGTGGCGATGAAGATCCTGAACTGGGCGAACGTGTTCGACCGCCCGGCGGCGTTCAAGCAGTTGCGGATGGAGGCGGCCGGGCTGGCCCGGGTCAAGCACCCGTGCGTGGTCCGGTTCATCGACTTCGCCTTCGACCCCCGGTGGCCGTACCTCGTCACCGAGTTCTTCGAGGGCCAGACCCTCGGCGAGATCCTGCGGGCCGGCGGGGCGCTGCCCCCGGCGTGGGCCGTGTACATCACCTCGCAGATGGTCGACGCGCTCGGGGCCGTGTGGCGGTCCGGGCTCGTCCACCGCGACGTGAAGCCCGACAACATCATGATCGGGGCCGAGGGGAACATCAAGCTCATCGACTTCGGGCTCGCGAAGGCCGACGCGCTCCAGGCCAAGGAACTCGCCGGGGCCGAGCTCGCCGGCACCGCCGCGTACATCTCGCCCGAGCAGGCCAAGGACGCCAGCCTCGTCGACCGCCGGGCCGACATCTACTCGCTGGGCGTGACCCTGTACGAGGCGCTCACCGGCCGGCTCCCGTTCGAGGGCCGCAACCGCATGCAGGTGATCTTCCAGCACCTCAACACGGCCCCGGTCCCGCCGGCCGAGCGGGTGCCCGAGATCCCCGCCCTCGCCAGCGACGTGTGCCTGTGGATGCTCGCCAAGGACCCGAACGACCGCCCGCAGAACTACGAGGAGCTCCGCCAGGCGTTCGACACCGTCCTGAGCGTCGTCCGCTGACGCGGCCCGCAACCCGAACCACCACGCGGCGACCACCCGGTCGCCGCGCTTCGTTTCGCCACCTCCCCTCGCCTGCTCCGGGCGAACCACCTCCCGCGCGCGACTGTCGTTTGGTGGCACCGGCCGAGATCCTGTGAGACAATGGGCGGCCGCGGCCGCCCGCGTTCCCCGGAGTCCCCGACCATGCCGTTGACCGTCGGGCTCAAGGAACTCCCCGTCCAGATCGATCCCGGCACACTGGCCGCGGTGGCGTACCCGGACCCGATTGCCGACGTCGGCCGCGGGCTCGTCCGCCGGCTGTCGTGCCTGGTCGAGTGCCCCAAGGAGGTCGCGCCGCACGCCGCCCACGCGGTCCGCACGTGGGTCCAGCCGCACGGGCTGAAGTGCGTGGTCATCGACGCGCGGGCCGAGACCGGGGACCGCGCCCCGCTCGTGTCGTCGGGCCTGGTGGGCAACATGCGGGCGGCCGTGGCGCGGGCGGTCGCCGGCCCGCTCGCGAACTCGGTGCTGCTGCTCCCGCACCTCGACCTCCTCGCGGGCGGGGCCGGGGCGCTCGGCGACGCCCGCGAACTCATCGCGCTGCTCGTCGAGAACCCCGACCTCCTCTGGGTCGGGTTCCGCGACCCGGCCGTCCCCCTCCCCCGGCTCGTCGAGCAGCTCCCGCTGAACCGCGTCCGGCTGGGCGGCGTCCCGCGGGGCCGCCTCCGGCACCTCGTCACCCAGGGCGAGGCCCGCAAGTTCGGCGACGAACTCGACGTCGGCCGCCTGCACCGCGTGGCCTCCGGCCTGAACGTGATCCAGCTCCGGAAGTACCTCGCCGCGCTCGACCGCGAGGACCGGCCCGCCTCCGCCGCCGAGGCGTTCGCGGCGTTCCGGGCGCTGACGCTCTCGCACGGGGGGCGGGTCCCGGGCGAGACACTCGCGGGGGTCGGCGGGTACGAGCACGCCAAGCGGAAGCTCCGCGAGGAGCTCCTCGACGTGTTCGACCTCGCGGACGCCGCCCCGACCGAGGAGGCGCGGGACCGCCTCGACGCCCTCGCGCCACGGGGCGTCCTGCTGGTCGGGCCGCCGGGCGTCGGCAAGCGGCTGTTCGCCCGGGCCCTGGCGAACGCGGCCGGCGGCGTGTTCCTGGAGACGACCGGGGCCGAGCTGAAGAGCCGGTACCTCGGCGGCAGCGAGGAGAACCTGCGGCTCCTGTTCGCCCGCGCCCGGGCGGCCGCGCCGGCCGTCGTCCTCTTCAAGGAACTGGACGCCTTCGCGGCGCGGCCCACCCGCGGGGCCGCCGAGCCGTCGCTGTTCCTCCAACTCATTCAGGAGCTGGACGCGCTCCCGGCGTGCGAGCGCGTCGTCCCGGTGGCGACGGCCCCGAGCGCCGGCGCGCTCGACCCGGCGGTGGTGCAGCCCGGCCGGTTCGAGTTGGTGATCGAGTTGCAGCCCCCCTCGCTGGCCGACGTGCCCGCGGTGCTGGAGCACCTCGGCCCGCCGCTCGGGCTGTCGTTCTCACCGGAAGCCGCCGCGCGGGCGGTCGAGTTGGTCGATGCGCACCCGGCGGCCGGCCCGCCGCACCACTGCGCGCGGCTCGCGGCCCTGTGCCGCGCTCTGGCCCGGGGCCGGGCCCGGTCGGGCGCGGCCGACCCCGTCTCGCCCCTGGAGGTCACTCGGGCGTGGTGGGGGTTGTGAGCGGCGGCCGCCGTGGTGTAACCTGGGTGGGCCACCAGGGGAGCGCGATGACCTTTGCGACCTTGAGCGACCTGCTCGCCCGCTTCGCGGACTACCCGCCCGAGCGGGTCCGGCTGCGGCCCGTTCCCGGCACCGCCACGAAGCAGGACGTCGTTGACATCGAGCGGCGCGAGGGGAAGCTCTGCGAACTGATCGACGGCGTCCTCGTGGAGAAGGCCGCGGGGTTCAAGGAATCGCTTCTTGCTGCGTACCTGATCGGCCTTTTGGACCCGTTCGCCCGCGGCAACAAGCTCGGCATCGTCCTCGGGGCCGACGGCACGGTCGAGCTCTTCCCGGGGCAGGTCCGCATCCCGGACGTCGCGTTCTACTCGTGGGCCAAGCTCCCCGGCGGCCGCGTGCCCGACGAGCCGGTCCCCGAGTTGCACCCCGACCTCGCCATCGAGGTGCTGTCGAAGTCGAACACGCGGGGCGAGATGTTCGCCAAGCGAAAGGACTACTTCTTCGCCGGCGTGCGGCTCGTGTGGTACGTCGATCCGCGAACCGACACAGTCACCGTCTACACCTCGCCCGACCAGTCCATTACACTCACACACGCCGACACCATGACTGGCGGCGACGTCCTCCCCGGGTTCTCCGTGCGGGTCGCCGACATCTTCTCCGCCGGCCAGTCCCCCGCCTGACGAATTGCCGGAGCCCCGGGGCTCCGTGTCGGTCGCGGCACTCGGCTCGGCGACGCAATCCATCCGACCGCGTCGTACGGGTTCCCACGGGGCGGGACTTTCGCTCCCCGGTCTCAACTCCCGGGGAACCCGTTCTTCTGTAGGCGAGCGGCCCGCGCGCGTGTTAGAATCAGTCGAACCGAACTCCGATCTGGTGCGGGCGGCCGCGTGCGGCTATGAGCCGCGGTCGCCACATGTTGAGTCGCTTTCCGAGGCGCGTGTGAAACGCACGATCCGACTCCGCGGGATCAGCGGGGAGATCAAGGGCCGGGTGTGGGAGTCGGAGACGATCCTGCGGGCCGGCCGCCTGGCCTCGCTCGAGATCGTCCTCGACGACAGCTCCGTGAGCCGCCGCCACGCCGAGGTCCGGCTCGGGGACCAGGGCTGGTACGTCCGCGACCTGGAGAGCACCAACGGGACGTACGTCAACGGGGTCCGGATGGGGCCGGGCGAGCACCCGCTGCACCAGCGGGACATCGTCCAGTTCGGCAAGGTCGCGGTGATCGTGGAGGGGGCCGAGACGACGGTGTCCGACGGCCCGGCGTCGAACCAGCACATCGTCGCGGCCGCCGAGTCGACGTTCGAGGACGGGATCCGCCGGCTCGCGTTCGACCGGAACCACATGCCCCGGGCCGGGGAGCAGATGTTCGCCCTGCTCCGGGCCGGGCACCACTTCGTCCACATGCAGAGCGAGGACCAGCTCCTCAACGCGGTGCTCAACGACGCGGTCAGCGTGCTCGAGGCCCAGCGGGGCGCGATCGTGCTGGCCGACGGCGACGGGGCCGAGCCGAACCTCCAGCTCCGCGCCCTGGCCGTCGGCTCGGGCGAGCCCCCGGGCCGGTTCCACTTCTCCAAGAAGCTCGCCCAGCGGTGCTACGCGGGCGGGGTCTCGCTCCTCTACAGCACCCTCAACAGCGAGTCCGAGGGCGGCGCGACCCAGAGCATGTCCGACGGCGGCATGGCCAGCGTCCTGTGCGTGCTGCTCCGCACCCCCCGCAAGCGGCTCGGGGTGCTGCACCTGGACCGGAACCTCGCCCAGGCCCCGTTCAACGAGGACCACCTGTTCCTCGCCGACGCCCTGGCCGCCCACGTGTCCGCCGCCATCGAGAGCGCCCAACTGCTGCGGAAGCAGCGGGACATGTTCCTCAAGACGATCACCATCCTGGCCCAGGCCGTCGAGCTCCGCGACGACTACACCGGCGGGCACACGCAGCGGGTGACCCGGTACGCCATCATGCTCGCCGAGGCGCTGGAGGTGCCCGACGACCAGATGGAGCTGGTCAAGTTCGGCGGGCCGCTCCACGACATCGGCAAGATCGGCATCGACGACGCGATCCTCCGCAAGCCGGGCAAGCTCACCGCCGACGAGTTCGCGAAGATGCAGACGCACACCACGATGGGGGCCGAGATCCTCGCGACCGTGCCCGACATGCACCCGATCATCCCGATCGTCCGCAACCACCACGAGCGGTGGGACGGCACCGGGTACCCGGACAAGCTGGCCGGCGAGGACATCCCGTTCCTGGCCCGGATCCTCGCGGTGGCCGACGCGTTCGACGCGATGACCTCTCACCGCCCGTACTACGAGAACCAGCGGGGCAAGCCGCCCGCGTGGGCGTTCAACGAGGTGGCGAAGCAGGCCGGGCGGCACTTCGACCCGCGGTGCGCCGCGGCGTTCGTCGGCATCCGCGAGAAGGTGGTGCAGGCCATGCTCGAACTGATGCCGGGGACCGACGTGGACGCCCCGGTCGTGCCCGCGGTCCACGGCGAGTACGTCCCCGACCCGCGGAACTGACGGACACCTCGTTCGAGCCGCGGGGACAAGCCCCGTGGTCTTCCGCGGTGCGAACCACCACGGGGACGTGCCCCGTGGCTCGGCGGCCACTGCCGCCTCACTCCACCACCTCGAACGTGTTCAGGAACTCCGTCGCGGCCTCGGCGCTGGCGAACGCGGCCGGGCCGGTCACCGACACCTGGTACAGCCGCTTCCCGACGAGGAACACCCGCACCCGGGCGACGCGGTCCTCGCCGCCCTTGGCCGGCAGCTTGTACACCATGTCGCGGCCCTGGTACTTCCCCTGGAGCAGCCCCTTGGTGCTCGATTCGAGCGTCGCCCGGTGGATCGCCGTGAACGCGGCCTGGGCCTCGTCGAGCCGCTTCGTGGCCTCGGCCGGGGCGGTCGTCTCGGGGAGCGGCAGGTCGGCGACGCCGACCGCGTAGCTCCCCTGCGGGGTCGCGGTCGCGAACACCTTCAGCCGCGTGGCGAACGGCCCGGCCTGGTCCTTCGTCTCGGGCGTCCCGGCGAGCTTCGCCTTGAACTTCCACTCCTTCGACTCAAACTCGTCGGCCCCCCCGCCCCCACCGGCCGCCGGCGTGGTCCCGTCCGAGACCTGGAACGAGTCGAGGAACTCGGTCACCCTGGCGTCGCTCATGAACGAGGCGTCGCCCATCACCATGACCTGGTACTGGCGCTTGCCCGCCATGAAGATCCGCGACCGGATGAGAAGGTCCGTGGTGCCGCGTGCGACCTTCGCGGTGAACTCCCGGCCCGGGTACTTACCCTGGAGCGTGATCGGGCTGCTGGTCTGGAGCTCACCTTTGACGTTATCGATCGCACCCTTACGGGCCCCGTCGAGACTGTTCTGGACATCGGCCGGGCTCATCCCATCGGGAAGGGGCAGGTCACCAATACCAACGACGAACGCCCCGTTTCGCTCTTCCTTGCTGAACATGTGCATCGTGACTTGCCCGCCACCGGGGATCGGGGCCGCCTGGCTCTTGCTCTCCGGCTTGCCCGGGAACTTCGCCTTGAACTTCCACTCCTTTGAGTCGAACTCCTCCATCGGGCCGGACTTCTTGCACCCGGCGGCGAGGGCGGCGAGGCACACGAGCAGCGTGACGGGGCGAAACATTGCGGTCCTTTCGCGGGTGCGGGCGGGATTCAGGAGGCAGAGTGACGGTTACCTTCTCGCCACCCCGGCGGTTCCGATAGTACACGCCGTGCGGCCCGGCGCACAGCCGGGAGCGGTTCACGAGTCGGTCCGAGCCCGAGCGCCGAGCGAGGGACCGACGTGACCCCGCGCTCGGCGCTCGGGCTCGGAGCGTGGGGCCGGTCGTTGGGGTCGCACTCGACCGCTACACCTCGCCCCAGAGCCAGCGGATCACTCCGTCCTGCCGCGAGTAGTCGGGGACGATCAGGTCGGCCCCGGCCGCGATGAGGCGGGCGCGCTTCTCGGGTTGCACGGTGCCGTGCGGCGTCCCGGCGGGGCAACTCGCGACGCCGACCGCGACGCCGCCGACCCGCTTCACCTCGCCGGTCTCGACCACGCCGTCGCCGAACCCGAGCAGTTCCTCGCCGCGGATGCCGAGGTCCTTCAAGATGCGGTCGATGACCTTTCCCTTTCCGAACGACGGGTCGTTGTCGCGCGGGGCGTTGATGCCGGTCGGGAAGAACCGCTCGACGCCCAGCAACCGGGCCTCGGTCGAGACGTGGTCGTACTCGGTGCCGCTGGCGACGAACAGCGGGACGCCGCGCCCCTTCAGGTTCGCGAGGATCGCGTGCGCGTTGGGCACCACCCAGTCGGCGGCCGCCGCCGCGCCGCTCTCGAGTGCCGTCCACCGGCCGCGGACCTCGGCCATGAGCCGGTCGATGTAGTCGCGGAGGCACTCCCACGGGTCGACCGGCGGGCCGCCGCGGCGCGCCACCTCCTCGGCGAACACGTCCATCTGCTTGATGGTCGGCGCGCCGTTCTTGGCCATCACGAGCCGGTCGATCGCGGCCCAGTCGTCGCTCTCGGGCCGGCGGAGCAGGTCCATCGCGCGGAGCCGCTCGACCATCATGCCGACCATGACCGTCGGCCACCCCTCGCGGATCAGCGACAGCGTGCCGTCGAAGTCGAACAGCACGGCGCGGAACGGCCCGCGGCGGACGGTCGGGTTGACGAGTTCGGCCGGCAACATGGGGCTCTCGGCGGCGCGGCTGGTGGGGCGCGTGGGTCGCGGCAGTGTCAGTCTATAGTTCAAGGAGTGAGGGGTGCGGCCGCGGGTGCTGTTGGCGAACCCTGAGCGCCAGCGAGGGGGTGCGCCTCACCCCCTCGCTGGCGCTC